>DAOSDU010000001.1 GCA_035362715.1 Methanofastidiosum sp. | reverse complement strand
GCGCTCTGGCACAATCTTTTGAATCTAAATGCAGGTTAATATGTCCCACAGCCGAGATTTTCCATATATTTATATATTTTGAAATTATGGTCTTGTTAGGTCACATGGAACGCTTATTATGCCCTTATTGCAAAAAAGAGATTGACGAACATATGTCGTCATGCCCTAACTGTAACTCCAAGCTAAAAACTGTATGTGAAATGTGTAATAAACTAATTAACACTAACTGGAAGGAATGCCCCAACTGCGGGCAGGCTATTGTAAATGAGCATATGGCCCCTCCAAAATCTAGCGATATACCTGTGGAGACAAAGACCCAGATATATTCAGACAACATACCCATTGAAACAAAGACGCAGATCTATGGCAACGCCCCCTCTCAAACGGCCCAACAGAATAACGACTATAGCGCTGGAAATCTTGGGCAGACAACAAATGAAAATTTTCATTCTGTAAAGAGACCATATTCCAAGAAGTTTTTGGCATCTATATTCGCCGTTTTATTGTTGTCCTCTATAGCCGTGATTGCTTTGGCTTTAATGCATAACGTCAACAGGTATTATGATGAAGGTGTGTCTTACTATAATCAAAAAAATTACGACGAGGCCATATCAAACTTTGAAAAAGTCATAATGATCAATCCAAACAATACAAAAGCCAGAGAATACCTTGCATTTTCTTGGTATGGCAAAGGAATAGAATTCAATAAACAGGGCAAGTACCCTGAAGCCATAATCTGCTACGACAAGGCAATTGAAATAGATCCAAACTATGCAAGCGCATGGAATGATAAAGGGGTCACACTTAAAAATCAGGGCAAGTACCCTGAAGCCATAATCTGCTACGATAAGGCAATCGAACTTAATCCAGAGTATAAGCAGGCATGGAACAATAAGGGGATTGTATTCTTTAATATAGGAAACTATTCTGAAGCCATAATCTGCTACGACAAGGCAATTGCAATAGATCCAAACTACACTGAGGCGATTAGGAACAGGGAGAACGCACTTTTGAGGCTTTGATTGTAGAAAATGCTTCATTTTCCATACATTTATATAAGCGGACAAATAGATTATTCTTATAAAGGGTGCACCACTCTCGGGTGGGTACAAAAATTAAGCGGATATTTGCCTCTAGATGGGATAGAAATATTAATATAATCAAAAATAGAGGCTTTATACGTAATAAATGGAGAGGTGGTAAGTAATGAATCAAACAAGAGGGGGATTTTATAGAGTGCCAATAGTTGTCACTTTAGTTTCCTCACTATCAATTTTATTAGGATTTGTATTGGTGCTAGCATCAATATATTCATCCATTATATTTTCACAGCCCGCTATGCTCCTTCCAGTAATATTTGGAGTTTTTTTCATAGTGGTTGGATACTTCCTGTATAAAGGCAGGAATTGGTCGAGGTTTGGAGAGATAATACTCCTTGCAGGACTTTCAATTATTTCAATACTTGCAACTACTGTTCCCCAGCTAGGGGACATACTTGGGAAAATAAAATACATCGGTGGACTTCTTTTGCTGCCTCTACCAATATTGGGCTTATCTCTAGTAGTTATCATGCTACTGGTCTTGCATAAGCAAACTGCTCAATACTTTAAGTATATTGGGGAAGTGGGCACTATCAGTTACAAAATAACTAAAAAGCCCGGTGAGCATGCGCCAGAGCAGACATTGTTCAGCAGGCCCTCGGCAACAGGCGGGGTAAGAATCAATCAAACTTCAGCCCAGCCCTACAGAAGGCCGGAAGGCTCCTACGGAGAAACAATAGTGGACACGGGACTTAAAAGGCCTGGATTTTCAATGCCGCAAGACGACAAAACAGTCGTTGGAAGAAAAGTTGAAACTGCATCAAACCCTTCTTATATCTTGTACCACCCACAGGAAACTATAAGGGTAGTAAACGAGATACACAGAATCTTTGGCAGGGAAGACTTTGAGAGATTCATCACCCCTATGGAAGCCCAGTCAATTTCTAGAAAGACTAGCGGAGGCCACTTTAGAATTACCATGGCATTCAACGAGCAGACAGAGCAAGTAAGATACTACCTGGAAGATCTTGACAGCAGCAACGGTACAAAGGTCAACGGAATTGATATTAGGAAGGGAGAAAAAGTTGCCCTGAAGCACTCTGATGTAATCACAGTAGGAAAGGCAATGAAGATAGAGTTCAAAACCCTATAAATTTATTTTTTAATCTTTTTTATATAAGAAAGGCATATACGGCCCTTGGATTTTATTGTAGCCAAAGCATATCTGATCCCCATCTTCTAGCCTTTTAGGATTATTTTTCTCTAAACGGGCCCACTGGCTATTTTTGAAGACAAATACGCCGTTTCCAGTGTTTACATCAACAGCAAACCACTCGTATCCTATTTTTTGCAGAAGCAAGTATCCAGAAGAAGGGGGGCCTCTTGATATGTAAAAAACAGGCCCCGGCTCAAGTATCTCAATATTGGCAAGCCCCGTTCCGCCTTGAGTCCTATCCCTTGCAATACTGTAACTATTCATAACTAAAGGCACTACCTCGCCGCAGATAATTATCCTCTGCATCCCCGAGTAGCTTCCCCCTATGTTCTCCCCCGCGATAAGATAGTCCCTAATTTCTGTTACCGTTAGAAATCTAAAAGAGGGATTTATATCGAGGCATTTTTTTATTACTTCGGACATTTTCCTCGGCATTTTCATATTTAGAGAGAGCGGGTCTACAGTAAGTCGCCCGTCATCCAATTGGTATGACCTCGGTTCTTTACCGGTCATCATATAGAATATCAAGGCGCCGATAGAGTAGATGTCGCTTTGCGGTGAAGGCGCGCTACCGTTCAATTGCTCTGGGGCCGCCCAACCAGGGGTCCCTATGACAAGCTCTGCTTCCTTATACCCGCTTCTTGCAGCCCCAAAGTCAATTAATACGGGCTTTTCGCCATCCATCAGGATATTCTCTGGCTTGATATCCCTGTGTATGATGTTCATAGAATGGAGGTAGCTTATAGAGTTTAAAATGGGGACAATAATGCGCATCGCTTCGTCTTCTGAAGCGGGATTTCCCCAGTACATCTCCTTTACCCTATCGCCATCAACAAACTGCATAACAATTATGGGGAATCTTTTCTCATAATAGACGTGGTGGATGGTATCAAGGTATCCGACTATATTTGGGTGGGAAAGATTTGATAAGAAATCATTTTCAATAAGTATCTTTTCAATTTTTATATCATCATTTTCCCCGTCAAGCTTAGGCGACTTTAGGATCACATGGAAGCCCTCTGAGCTTTTGGCAAGCCAGATCACCCCCATTCCACCTTCCCTTAGCTTCTTCTGGACTTTGTAAATTGCACCAGAATTCCCCCTTAGCTCTTCCCCATTTCTTAGCATCTAAGGGCTCACCTTCTTCTAAATAATATTAGGGAGATATTGTCCTTGCCGCCCATATCCTTGGCCGCCTGGACGAGTTCTTTTACTTTTGATACAACATCCAGCTTGCTATGTATCAGTACTTTGCCTATGTATGAATCGTCCTGGACCATATCTGAAAGCCCATCAGAACAGATTAAAATCCAATTATTCTTACCGATATGGAAATCGCCTACGTCCGGATTTAAAGGTGCGGATGTGATGCCCACAGCCTGAGTGATCACATTTGAAGGCACATTCTTTCTTGCTTCAGCTTCTGTGACTCCGCATCTTTCCATGTATGTGCCAAGCTCAGAGTGGTCTGTTGTCACCCTGGATATCCTTTCTTCAGAATCGCCATCCGTATAGGTCGTGTAAATCCTGGAATCCCCTACATGGGCATAGTATATGTGGTCCTTATTTAGGAACACAACTTCTAGAGTTGTCCCCATGTTGCACATGCCGGGATTTGATTTTGATATGCAGAGTATCTCTTCGTGGGCGTTGTAAACAATGTTCCTTAGGATATCTTTTATCTCGATATCATTTAGCTCCTGGTAATCAAATAGTTCCTTCTTACCATCCTCCAAAACAGTTTGGATCGCAATCTTACTCGCCACTTCCCCGGCGTTGTGCCCGCCCATGCCATCTGCAAGGACAAATAGGCCCTTTGATCCATCCCTATTGAATGCAATACCTATAGAATCCTCATTTAGCTCCCTCTTTAATCCCACATCCGATTCTGCATAGACCTCTATATTCTTTGGATGCGCCGAGTTGCCATACTTTCTTGAATCAAAGATTAATAAGGTCCTTCCTTCTAGCAATTTTGATATGTCGCCTTCCTGAATCTTTTCCTTTTTCCTGCCTGTAAAGAAGAATATGTAGACAAGAGCAAATATTGCAACTAGTGAGGATATAACTAAAATTAATATGTAGGTGTATTTGAGCTTCCCTTGATTCCCTTTTAATTCCGTCACATATGCCTTCTTGGTATTGAGCGACTCCTTAACAAAAGTTTCCGCACCCGGCTCAAGCTTTAAATCTGAAACTTTTTGCTCTAAACTCTGCAACCTGGATAGGACGGCATCATAATTATAATTTTTAGTTACGCCTACCGTCTCCATATCGAGGGAGATATCGTAAAGATCATTAAAAAAAGAAACTCTTTTTCTAACCCAGCTATTTTCATTCCCCTGGAAAATGGAGGCGTAGTTTGGGTCGTCTTGAACTATAGTGTAATCTTTTACGATCGTGAGGATACTTTCTGGATTTTCTATACTGGAGGGAGTTATCTTTGCCTCTATTATCTTTAATTTATTGGTGAGGTCTGATATTTTTTTGTAATCTTCCTGGATTTTGGATATTATGCCATATTCCAGATAGGAGGTGCCGATATTGCTATTGAGCGCGGAAATTTTTTCCTGAAATCCACCTAACTTGCCCATATCCTCTTTTCTCAAAAGGATGGCATCAAGTATAGCTATCATTTCCCCCAGATTTTTGTATTTGGCACTGTCAAGTTGACTAATAATTGAACTGTTAGAATCTTTATACTCGCTAGAGAGATCCTTTATTTGATTTGTGTAGTAATCCTTGTACCACATCTCGTTAACTTCAAGTAACAATTGCGGGACATCGCTAAGATTTTCCAGCGCATCATCCAATCTGCCGCCCCTAATGTTATTCTCCGCATTGGTAATTTTAATGTTTGAAGTGATAATCTCATCTTCATAGCTTTCATAAGGGGCGTAATCACAAGAGACGCACCAAAGCATAGAAGTGGACAATAAAAAAATAACAAAAATAGTTAAGATGATCCGCTTATCAGACCGATTCAAACTCAATCCCCTCAACAGTAACCCTTAGCCTTCCGCCAAGGTCGATATTATCGCCTTTCTTTATGGTGAACAAGCCGCCGCCTCTAATCTCCTTTCCGTTTAAGAGGGTGCCGTTTGCACTGCCGATGTCCTCGATGCAGACTTCTCCATTTTCTTCTGTGAACTTAAAGTGCCTTCTAGATATATAGGATAGAACTGACTCAGGGAAAAATGACCTGAAATCTTCCCTTCCAGAAGGCGATATTGGATCAACTGTTATCCTAATCCTGTTCCTGTTTGCACTCAATGTGACATACTTCTTTTTTAGGCTCTCCCCGCAGAACGGGCAGAAGAATCTGTCGCCCCTTGGCACTTCAGAAACATTGGCATTACAGCTTGGGCACTTAGCTTTAGGATCGCTTTCTTTACCTATTCCAAAGTTCAATTTATCGCCCTCCTTTATGTTGTCCGCATTTTGGACAATGGCTCCAGTACTCCTTTAGGGTATATCCGCAGTTTGGACACACTGTGCTTTTCTTCCTCATTGAAAAGAGTATAGCAATAATTGCCAGTATCGAAACTGTAACAATTAGGATTATTGAGAATAGATTGATGCTCTTAGTTTCCTTCTCACCGAAATACTCGTTTATCCCGGTATTGAATTTATCCAAGTATTCTTTTGAAGACTTATAGTCGCCTGACTCCCAGGAAGACAATGCCTTGTTGTAGTTACTTTTAATAGTGTTCAACAAAGTTTCCCCTTCAAAAGTTGGGACATTTTCTTCTCCAACTTTGTCAAGGAATGATCTGTAGTTATCCTTGGCAGTATTTATCTCTCCCTCTAGCTTTAGTATATTATCAAAACTATAGAAATCAAGCCTGTAGTCATCCACCGACACCACGTAGAGCTTCTCACTCCCATCAAGGTATCCGCTGACTTTGGAGGTAATCATGCCCTGGTAATTCTTATTTATCAAGAGCTTATTCTCGCCATTTTCTATTACAAATATCTTCCCTTTATCAGTCAGAACAACAGTCTTGTCGCCTAGAAGGGAAACATCCTTAATCTTGTCATTTCCCTGGCAGTTCTTCAATATCTCCTCACCGTTAAAGGAGAACTGATTTTCAAGAGAATAGTTCCTCAATAGGTAAAGGCAGCCTTCAGTAGATGAAACGCCAGCCCTTAGGTTATCACTTACTAGGAGATCCGGGTATTCCTCAATGGACAGTATCTTTGATAGTATCGGCTCTTCTGTGTAGGAGAGGGCGTAGATGGATTTCTCTGAGGCTAGGAGCACATCATCGCCGTAGTGCAGGAAATCTTTAATCCTAGTCCCTATGTTGTTTACCCAAAGCCTACTAGATCCAGAGCTGTCATAGACCGAAACATTACCGTTCCCGGCCCCAAAGACCAATTTGTCATTTAATGAAGTAAAGGATGATAAAACTGAGCTTGAGTTGTTCTGGGCTATTAAATCCCCTGACGGGGAATAAACATAGCCTACCCACTCTCTTGTGCCCAACCCTATGTCCTTTATAGTAATTACGGCAAGATACCCCTTGTCATCAATAATAACCCGCTGGAGTTCCCCCTGGTGGGCTATAAATTTGTACAATACCCTCTTATCGTGATTGAATACGTAGAGCTTCTTATCTTGAGTTCTAACTGATATCATGTTCCCAGAAGATGTAATCTGGGCCACCTTAGAGCCCAGAGAGTCTAAGAGGACGGACTTGTTTGAATTCATATCGGCCCGATATACATTACCGTTCTGCGTGAAATAAACGACATCGCTATCTTTGATGTCTATATGTACTATGGCATCATCTGAATTAAAAGAAATATTATAAAAATCCCCATTGCTGCCCGAAACGGCAGATAGGGAAATTGTCAATATAATAATTCCCAGTAATAATGATTTTCCTTTCATGATAGATAGCATGGCAAGTATATATTTAAGACTAATGGTATTTAATTACCAAAAAAATTTGAGAAAAATAAGTAGAAGTTCGTTATTTTAGGGCCAAGTTATATTAAAATCAGGGCCTTTTTATTATTTTAAATCTCTTTTATTAGGGCTAATTCTATTAAAAATTTTCTATTATTTCTTTAATAGAAGTTGGGAATCTTAAAGGATCTTTTAATATGAAAACTATTTGTATTGCTCAAATTCTTCCGGTGTTAATCCAGAATCTTTTATTATTCTCATTAATGTACCTTTCTTTAGTTCTTTGTGAAGCGGGACGGTGACTTTGATAAGCCCATTTTCGCCTAGTTTCTCAAGTCTAACATGGGAGCCTTTTTGCCTTACTGCAATAAATCCTGCCTTTTTTAGGATTTTGATAACTTCTAAGCCTGAAAGGACAGCAGAGTTCATATAGCCACTTCGAGCCTTTCTCCGGAATACTCCACAAGCTCATTTACATCCGGCTCCAGGTATAGTTCGATGGCCTCTTTGATATTCTTTAGCGCTTCAGCTTTTGTCTCCCCTTGGGAAATACAGCCGGGAAGAGAAGGAACATAAACAGTGAATCCTCCTTCTTCCTGAGGCTCCAATATAACTGTTAGCTTCATATATTCTAATTACTAATAAAGAATATATAAAATTGATGCATATTAAGAGTTTATCTTTAGATCTGGCCCTATCTTTTAATAGAAATTGTTTATTTTTAATAGGATTTATCTCACTGGCCTTATTTTTAGGGCCAAGTTACTTTAAAATTAGAACAACTTTATAGTTTTAAATCTCTTTTATTATCTCGTAAATCTCATGTGCAACATAGATTTTTTCTCTTTCTTGGCGTTTTGTTTCCTTTAAGATTTCATATTTGATTAATTTATCGATATACTTCTTTGCAGTTGGATAGGTAACGCCAGATTCTTTTCCTGCCCTAGAGACTGTAATAAAAGGATTTGAAAACAAGTAATCTATTATGTTTAATATGTCAGAAGTATGTGTCTCCATTTGGACCCTTTTCCTATATGATTCTCTTAGGTCCAGAAGTTTTTGCGCCCTTAGTAACGCATCTTCTGATTGAACTTCAACGGCCTTTAAAAAGAATTTAATCCACTCCTCAAATCTGCCTGTTTGACCAGTTTTAAGCAATAGCTCATTGTATTGGAGCCTGTACTTTTCAAAAAATTCACTGATATAAAGCAGTGGTTTTATTATCTTCTTTTTCTTGCATAAATAGACCGATATGAGGCTTCGGCCTATCCTGCCATTGCCATCGCAGAACGGGTGGATAGTCTCAAACTGGTAATGCATCAATGCACATCTGACTAGGACTGGAACATTGTGCTCTGTATTTAGGTAATCTATCAGTTCATCCATCAATTCTGGAACAGATTCAGGATTTGGCGGGACAAAAACAGCATCGGATACTTTGGATAGCTCAGAGCCAATCCAGTTCTGGACTTCCCTAAATTTTCCTGGCAACCGTTCGTCCCCTCTGACACCTTCCATCAGTATCTCATGCATGTTTTTTATAAGGCTCAAATCTATCTGATTTTTTTCAATTTGCTTTAAGGCAAAATTGACAGTGTTTATGTAATTAATTACCTCTCTCGCATCAGGAGTTTTTTCTTCCCCCTCTTTTGATTCTGAAAGCAATACTTCTTGCAGAGATATTCTTGTGCCTTCTATTCTTGTGCTCATTATAGCTTCTTTTCTTAGGTAAGGGATGATAAGTAGATTTGGACTTGGAAGTGTTAATCCCACCCCTGATAGTTTTCCTAGTTTCTCTTCAGCCTTTGACAGTATCAAGACCAGTTCTTCATCAAAATCAACCTTTGGGGGCAAGGGGTCTGGTATGAAAACATTGTATTGCTCACCCGCTCTATTTTCAATAGGCACTATTTTTCCAAATGCATTTTTATAATTTTCTGCTTCCACATATTACTATACGGGTTTATTCTATTTAAAATTTTGCATTATTTTTTAATAGAAATAGTTTCTATTAAACGAAATGGCCTTTTCTTTTAATAGAAGTTGGGAATATTAAAGGATCCTTTAATATGAATCCTTCTTATTAAACAAAACACGGTATTTTTTTAATAGGATTTATCTCACTGGCCTTATTTTTAGGGCCAAATAATTAAAAATAGTTATGTCAGTTCTAAATATTAATCTCAATCATTTTTGATATATTCTCTCTGCCTAAAGATAGTCCCAGAGGTCATCTTCATCATTGTTCCATATTTCTTTTAGTTCAGGGTCCATGGCAAAGATATTGTTTGAGCCCAAAACCTCAATCATTATATCTTCTAGTTTGTGGAGTTTTTTATCAAAAATCTTATCCATCTAACAATTAAAATATATTTGTATATATAAAACTTTATTGATTTTAAATTATATCGAAGACTAGCCCATAAACGGTAAGAAAACAAAATCTATTTTTAGGGCCAACTTTCTCATAGTCATAACAAGAAATTTATATCAAGCTACCATTTAATTATTAAGAGAATGATTTAGTATGTCCGATATTTTAGGAAAACAATGCCCGAGCTGTGGTATTAAATTTGTCATGGAATTAGAAAAATGCCCGATATGTAATGTTTATCTAGAGAGTATTTCTGATACAGAAGTTTTTGATAGCAGTGGCTTCACTAAAGAAGGCTTTGACAGGCACGGCTATGATTTGGAAGGCTATGATAAGCACGGATTTGATAGAGAAGGCTATAATAGAGCAGGATACTCCAAAGCGGGCTTCGATAAAAAAGGATTCAATAAACAAGGCATCCATAGATATACAGGCAGAAAATTTAACTTTCAGAACATTGACAAAGACGGCTATGATGACAAGGGATTTGATAGAGAAGGCTATAACAGAGCTGGCTATGATAGATTTGGCCGAGATAAAGAAGGATTTGACAAAGACGGGTACGACAAAAATGGATTTGATAGAAACGACCTTCACAGAAATGGGACAAAATATGGGTATAACGGCTTTGACAAGGATGGTTTTGATAGGGAAGGATATGATCATTATGGATGCAATCGGGAAGGTAAGAAGAGAGATGCAAAGTCAGGTTAGAGCCCTATAGAATATTTTTCATAGGTTCATTTCTTACTGGCCCACTTCTTGGCAACTTTTGTAGGGAAAAGAGTTGCAAATATTGTCTTTTGCCAGTTTAGAAATTTATCAATGCAATCTAAACATATGTCCACACTATTAGACTCATCAATCTTTAGCTGATTTAATTTTGCATTATATTTCTCAATTGGTTTCTTACATAATACGCAATCCATTACACTCACTTTCCTAATGAGATTTATCTTCTAAATTTACTGGTAAAAAAATAATTCAAATTATAAAGATAAAAAGAAAGATATTAATCTGTTTTACCAAATCCAAATATCTTCATGAATGAAAGCATTGGTAGACTTGGGGCTATTCTGACTGGGACTACCCTATCACAGCAACTACATGGCCCTGTTCTGGGATTGCATTTGAATGTGAAATATACTGTACCTGGGCGAACTGCCCTAAATGTGTATACTGTGTGATCAAGACCTCCGCTTCCTTTTTTGAATGCTTCTTCGTAATCATAGGATGACCCATCAGTATAATATGCTCTAAAGTCTATTAATTCTACAAGACCCAAACGAACTGGAAGTCCATTCAAAACGACTTCACCCCATATCTCTTGGCGTGTAAAATCATCGACTTTTATCCACTGCCAATATGTCTCTTGTTTGTTATGGGTAATGGTAAATGTTTGCCCAACTTTAACTGTCGTCATACTAATCCCGTAAGGGGATCCTTCGCATAGACATGGAGCTGAACCATCACATGAAGAGCATGGAATGTCTACAGCACTGCTAAGGGCTGATGCTACCCCAAATGTGCTTCCAACAAATAACAAGCTTAACAATAAAGTTATTATTTTTCTCATAGCTATCACCATTATAATTATTTAAAAATAATTCTTATCTCATTTAAACTTTTGCCTAGAGTTCTTTATGGGATTTAAGAGCGGAGCAGTCAATTTTTTTTATTTAGAACTAATTAATTCTTCCTAAATATTTAAATATAATAAAATGAGGAAAATCTTATGGGAAAAAATCCAAAATGCCCAAAATGCGGGGGAGAGAATACTGTTCCAATTTATTATGGATTGCCAATGTATGAGATGTATGAAAAGGAGTAAAAGGGAGAGCTTGTATTGGGAGGGTGTTGCATTAGTGAGGACTCGCCCGAGTGGTACTGCAAAGAATGTAAGAACAGATGGGGGAACTATTCTGAATATTTGATTAGACAAAGACAAGAGTTACTCGAAAGATTTGAAAAACATAAGGAAGAGACTTATTAATCTCGATTAATTTTAATTTCTCTTAAGAATATGAAAGCACCTCCCGATAAAACTTTTATAGGTCTAGCGCTTATTTTAAGTCATGATATTTTCTAAACTTAATGTAAAAATTGTGCCAATAGGAAACTTAGATGAAAAATTCCTATTTGATTTCAAGGAGGAGTTCCAAAAACTACTATCTGATGCAGTTGGAATTGATGTTGACTGTTTTTTTAATAATCCTCATAATCCTGATAAATCTTCTGAAGATAAAGTATTACAACATAGTATCCCAAGCACTGCATACAACCCCCATATGAGCAAATACAATACTAGGCCTCTTTTCCTATTTGGCAAAAAAATAAAGGAGGATACAGTTAGGCGGCCAAAATCTTCCGCCCTTCTAAAAATACTCTTGTTAACTGATTTTGATATTTATAGGGAAGGCTACGAGGGAATTCTTTTCGGTGAAGCTGAAAAAGGGGGCGATATAGCAATAGTCTCAACAGCTAACTTAAAGGACAGCCATAAAGATCCCAATTTAAAAAAGGACGAAGCGATAAAGGAAGCATTGCATGTGTTCGGATATCTGCTCGGACTTGACGCTTGCACCACACCAGGATGCGCCATGAGCCCAGCTAAAGATGTAAAAGATATTGATAAAAGGAATAAGGCCTACTGCAAGGACTGTTTGGATAAAATATTTTGCTGATGTTTCTATGTCACTAACAAAACTAATGGAAGATGAAAGGGCCGAAGTAAAGCTCGCTAAGAAGGACTGGGAGGAAGGATCAAAGCTTGTTGGCCAAGGGAAGTTCTATGAAGCTATAGAGTTAATGGAAAAAGCGCTTGAAGTTTTTACTGAGCTTGGGTATAGAGAAGATGTTACTGGCCTTATCAATCAGATTGGCATTGCCTACATGCTATCTCCAATAAAAGATAATTCTACAGATACCTTGCTTAGATCAATAGAGTATCTAAATGAAGCGGTGGCTGCAAATTCTATCGAAGAATATCCTGACTACTATGCCATGTCCTACTATAATCTTGGAAATGCGTATCTGAATCTAAGCCAGTTCGTTGATAGAGAAAAGAATCTCAATCGGGCGATAGGCTGCTTCAAAAGGGCAGTTAGTGTTTGGTCTTCTGATGCCTTTCATTTAGAGCCTTAACTATCTATGCGGGTCGTCATCCTCTGCTTCTATTTCTTCTCTTGTCTTTCCTTCATAATTTTGCCCACTCTTATCAAAGCCGTCAGGGCCGTACTTTGTCCCTGTGAATCTGTTGACACCTTCTCTATCAAAGCTGAATCTATTGTACCCTTCGATATCGTAGCCATCTTTGTCAAGCCAGGAAAGAGTTTCCCTGTGAACTCCTCCTTTCTCAAAGCCCTGTTTGTCATACCTTGTCCCGGTGTCCCTATGGATCCCTTTTCCGTCAAACCCATACCTATCAAACCCTTCTCTATTGTAGCCCTCTATGTTAAATCCATCTTCATCATAGGCTGTTTTTGTCTTCATGTGCATGCCGTCTTTGTCAAAGCCATTTCTGCCAAAGCCTTTTTCATCAAAGCCTTCCTTATCATACCCATACTTGTCAAAGCCATCCTTATTGTATCCTTTGGGATCGTAGATCTTATGCGTGAGCTTATGGATGCCATTTTTATCAAAGCCGTGCTCGTCATACTCATAGGGCATATTGATCACTTTCTTAATTCAATTATATTTTTACAGCAAGATACTGGAATAGTCCATTTTCCTTTATCCCATTTTCATCATCTTTTATCTCGGAGTATTTCTCCCACCCAAGATCATATTGTCCGTTTAAATTAATCTTTTCTCTTCTACCCTTCATAGTGCCTTCAGAAGCACCTTTCCATTCAAGAGAGCCCCTTAATTTATTTCTATCACATATCCTAAAGGCAGAATCAACAGAGCCGATATTTTTTGAATCCTTCCAATACAATGGATCATTTGTAAGAAAAATTGCGTATCCAAAGAATGACTTGTCTTTAGATACAAATCCTTCTAATCTCCCTATATCTTTACAAAAGTCATACCTTGCAATGTCCTGTGCATGTTGTGTAGTAAGATTAAAAGATTCATTATTATGAGAATGCTCTATTCTTTTTTTCTTATACTTTAATTCTATAGCAATTTTAGAGTTGTTATTGCTTACAAGAATATCGAGATACTTTCTTTTATCTAACTTTGGATAGTCCTTTTCCAATCTTATATCGTATTTGGGATATTTTTCATGAATTTTCCATGCAAGGGCATGTTGGAAATCTGCTTCTGAGTGGAATATTGGGCGCTCGTTACTTAAATCTGACATTATACTTTCAAGAGAAAACATATTAACACCTAAAATATGATTCAATAGAATTACATTCCTAGTTATTTAAGGTTTTGGTAATCGCTTCCCAAAAATAATATAAACTCTGTTCTCCTATACCCACATTGAAAGTGAAAATAATCAAAGAATAATGCAAAAACTTTTCAAATATAAATAAATTCATTAAGTAGATATAAAATAAGGCGGATTAAAATATGTTAGATAAAAAATTATCATTTCAAAAATTGAATATGTTCTATGCTGAAAAAATAGCATATAAAAACAAGTGAGGCATTCTATGAGAATAGAAAAAATATTTTTGGAAAACTATTATGGTATTAGAAACAAAGAGATATTGTTCAATCAGAAAGATGGCAGCGATTTTCATGTTATAGTTCTTGAAGATAACTCAAATTATAATCCATTGATGAATGCTTTTTATTGGTGCTTATTTGGAAAAGATTACTTGCCAGATCGTTATTTATCAAAATCTGAAGGTGAACAAAAAGTTGAGCTATTAATCAATTTAGGTATAAATAATAAATTTTTAATTACGCGTAAAAAGAATAATACGCGTAAAAAGAATAATCAAGAAGATAACATTCAAATAACAAATTATAATTCTCAAGGAATTCCTAAAATCTTAAATAAAGATGATTCTATTTTATTTCTAAAAGATTGTCTGACTAATTACTATTCAGAATTATTCTTTTTAGATGAGGATAATCTAAATAGATTTAGCCAAAAGAATTATTCAAAAGAAGTATTATGTTGCTTAAAAAATAAAGTTAAGCTAGATAATAAAGAACTAAATACGATCATAGAACAAAAGGCTAACTCCTATCTGGCTAGGTTTCCTCCTACAATGAGAAAAATTGGGAAAATAAAAATTGGTAATACTGATAACATCACAGTTGAAGACAGGTTTTCTGATTATGATAGTTTTAGTAGTTTATCAGAAGATGATAAAAATGCAGTTATTCTTTCTTTTGTATTGGCGGCCTTAGAATTATTAGAAGATAAACAGTTTCTTATAATATCAACCCAAAATTACCTCACGAGACCATTTGGACATGAGATCTTCGAATTCATAAAAAGTATGAAAACTCGACCTTCAAGAAATCAAATTATATATCTGCCTACAGCGATGGAGCTAGTGGACTTAAAAAGAATTTAAGATTAAATAGAATTCAATAGATCTTTATCGCTAGATATTTAAGGTTTTGGTAATCGATTTTCAAAAAATAGTAGATAGGTTAAATTTAGAATTAATAGAGAAATGAGTAAGTTAATTTCCGATAATAAAGAGAAAAAAAATTAGTTGGGAAACTATTATAAATATTTATTAATAATAAGAATGCATGGATAAATTAAATCTAGAATCATTTATTAAAAGTTTTTCTTGGAATTCTCTTCCTAATATTTATGGAAGCGGACACAATTCAATTATTGGTTTAATTTCAACTGAATGGATAAAAAAATCTGATACAAATACAGTTCTTGACGGAGCACCATCTGCTTTTACAGGTGCAGGCCGTATAGGGCAGAAAAATGCAGATTTGATTTTATGTAAAAATCAAACTCCCCTATTCGTAGTAGAAGTTGAAACTACCGCAAATAAATATCTAGATAAATTGAATTCTATAGTAGACTATTTGAAAAACAAAGAAGAATATGACTTAATTGCAGGTTTAATGATTATGACAAATTACTGTGCGCCTTGTGAAAAAGCTGGATTAAAGTACTACAAACATAATTGGAAGAGTATTCAGGAAAAAATTATTAGTGATTACGCCAATTATTCTTTCATACTAGTTTCAATTGAAAAAGATAAAGAAAAGATGGACAAAAAAATAAAAGAAGATAACATTAGAAATAGAAATTCATACCATCCTTGGAAAATTAATAATATCGAATATTGGATAAAAGAAAAAGACAATAATGAGATAACGGGTAAATTGTACTAATTTAGAGTGGTCTTATGGAAAGACTCAATTTTTCTTATGAGCACAAAAAATTTTTATCAGATGTAAGAAGACTTTGTATCGTTGAATATTTGATGACGAATAATATTTACTACTACGAAACTATCGATAAAAAAAACTTACATAAATTTTGTAAGGAAAAAGACATTGGATCTCTACCTTCAAAACATAGTAATTTAGTTTATGTATTACAGAATAATAATTTTATAAAAAGGGAAATTAAATATGAAGAGAAATTGAAGATAACTGATCATATATTTGACAAGGATGTTTTAGAATCTTTCACTGAAGCAAGCCCAATTAAATACGTTTACAAAGATGATGTTCTAGAGGGAATAGTTCATTTTTCAGATTATAATAGGTCCGCAGTAAAAATATATCTATACGGAGTTATATCCGAATTTGAAAACAATTTGCGTTCAATCTTCATTTCTACAGAAATTAAAGAAGAAAGTGTACTTGAATATATCAAACGTAAGGCAGAGAAGGACAAAAAAATAGGGATATATGAAGAGGCCAAAAAAAGATATGAATCTTCTAAAAATAAATCATATCCATTTGAATCATTTGATTTAATACATCTACTATGGTTCTACAATCATAATGCAAATAATTATCCTTCATTTAATAAAATCAATAATATAGGAGAGATAACTAAATTAAGAAATAGCATCATGCATTCAAAAATATCCATAGAACTAAAAGATTTTTCAAATGAACCTTTAGTATTTAATTTTCCAAGTTTTGAAAGATTTAGATCAAATTGTTATTCTGTATTTGATGGATTAAAAACTACATATAATATTTTGGGAGATTTAAATAATGACCGATTTTAGAAAGATAAAAACTCGATATGTTAGAAACAAACTGAAAGAACTTGAATATAATGAGGAGAATAAGCAATATATTCAGGATCTGATGTTCATTGAGCGGGTGATATCGGGCGAGAGGATCAATTATATTTCCGGCATGAGCTACGAATCAAAGAAAAGTCAATACAAGGAAGAATTCAAGGAGATATACACAGAGCTTGACCCTGAAGGATACAAGAAGTACTTAGAAGATGAGGAACAGAGGAGAAGAAAATTAGAGGAATCAAAAAAAGAGTGGGAGCAAAAAATGGAGGAGGAAGAGGAACTTTCTAAGAAATCATGGGAAGAAGTTTCTGGTGAGAAATCAATATGAGCAGTCGTGATTTTCTCAATGGAAAAGAAAAATTTTTCCCTATTTTCCCTATTTTTTTCCATATCCTTATAAATGTGAAATTCTATATTATACAATTAAATAATTCAAATCAATGACTGTGATACGATGGATCAAGTGCTTTCAGAAATTATTCAGCTTTTTCCTTTATTAAACAAAGAACAACAAAAAGCTATTACTACTACAGAAGGCCCATTATTACTTATTGCAGGCCCTGGCACCGGAAAAACTTTGGTCTTAGTATTAAGAACACTTTATCTTATAAAAACAGGCAAAGCCAAACCATCAGAAATAGTATTGACAACATTTACTGAGAAAGCTGCATTTGAATTAAGAGATCGAGTTAGCCAAATTTCAAGAAAATTGGAAATTAAAGAATCCCTCCACGAACTAAAGATTGGAACTATCCACAGCATCTGCGAGAGCTTTATTTCCAAAAACTTATTTTATACCCAATTAAAAAATAATTATCTTACGCTTGATGATTTAACTCAGTACTTATTTATTTACGAGCACTTTAATGAAATAGTAGGCCCTCCTAGAAATGACCTTTATCTTGGCAAATGGAAGACAAAATGGTCAACAATAAAGGCCCTTATACCTTTCATAAATAAGATAACTGAAGAGTTAATCGACCCAGAACAATTATTGCGTTCAGAGGATAAGTTTGTTAGGAACTTAGGAAGTACCTATAAACAATATAGAAAGCTCTTATTTGAGAACAACAGAATAGATTTTTCCCATCTACAGACAGTTTTTTTAGATCTATTACAAAATGAAACAGTTGGCCCTAAAATTAAGGATAAGATAAAGTACATAATGGTCGATGAGTACCAGGATACAAACTATGTTCAAGAGCAGATAATCTTAACTTGGGGCAGTCCAATAAATAACATCTGCGTTGTTGGAGATGAGGATCAATCACTTTATAGATTCAGAGGGGCAACGATTAGAAACATAATTGAATTCCCTTCTCATTTTAAGGATTGTAAAGAGATTCCGCTTCTAACAAACTACAGGTCACATAAGCAGATTATTGAAAGATACAATAGTTTCATGCAAGATGTAGATTGGGCCGATAACGATGGAAGATTTTACAGATTTATGAACAAAGAAGTTATCCCTCCAGAAGATACAGTATTTCCAGATTACCCATCAGTATTTTCTATATGGGGGAGAAATGAATTTGATGAAGGCCAAAGAGTAGCCGAGATGATAAAGCACCTAAAAGATAAGAACGTAATAACTGATTATAGGGACGTGGCACTTATTCTAAAAAGTGTTCGAATAGAGTCAAGTGGCCATTACACAGAAGCCTTTGATAGATTGGGAATTCCTTATTTTAATCCAAGGGCCAAGGCCTACTTTGAAAATGATGAAATAAAGATGATGTTGGCCTGCTTTGCTATGCTCTTTGAGTTTATGGGAGAACATTTAGAAAATTATCCTTACCGAGATTATATTTATCAAGGATTTGAATTATTGAAGGATTACATTAAAAGTCCGTTATCTGAGTACATTCAAAGGCGAAATAATCAGATTAACTCCCTTGGCGAAGGGCAATCACTAGATATAACAATTGGAGATTACTTCTATCAGCTACTTGCATACAAGCCGTTTTCTAAATTCTTAAAGGAAGATAATAAAGCTAGAAATTTATCAATATTTTCCTCATTGTTAAGCAAGTTTCAACAATATTATCATTTTAATATTGTAACTTTTAAGAATAAAGAATTTATCAAGTTTTATTTATTTGGAAGTTTCTTTAGATTTTTAATTGATGGAGGGATAGATGAATACGAGGATCCTGACAATCCTTTCCCAAAAGGTCATGTACAAGTGATGACGATTCATCAATCAAAAGGATTAGATTTCCCAGTAATCATAGTAGGGTCTTTATCAAAAGGATTTAGTACGCAAAAGCAGATTGATAGAATTCTAGGTGGCTATTATGCAAGGGGACTATTTGAGCCTGAGAAGAGAATTACAGATTTTGATAGAGCAAGACATTTCTATGTAGCCTTCTCAAGAGCCCAAAAATTACTTGTTCTAACTACAACTGATATTCCTCATAGGTCGTTTGCTACTATTTGGGAAGGTCTTGATCAATGGCCTCATGTTAAAAGAGAACTGCTTGCCGCCCAAAAATTTTCTCCAAAAGATCAGTATGTACCAAAAAGGTCTTTTAGTCTTACTTCAGATATCGACATCTACGAAACTTGCCCCAGGAAGTATCAGATGTACCGAGAGTATAAATTTGAGCCTTCGAGAATAGGGGGTGTTCTTTTTGGAAGTCTAGTCCACCAGACAATAGAAGACATCCATAGAGTTGTTCTAGAAGGCAGATTGGATGAGATAACGCCGACTTTGATAGAAGAGCTTTACAATGAGAACTATAAAGGATTAATTGCAACAGGTTTAAGGCCTTTAGCTCAGACTCCTAGAGAAGCCGGCCTTAAACAAGTGATTACTTACTTTAATCAAAACAAGGATTTAATGGACAGAGTAATTGAAACAGAAGTAGACGTTTCTGTAGAAAAAGATAAATATATAATACTTGGGAAAATAGATCTCCTCTTAGGAAAAGACAATAAGGTTGAGATACTTGACTTTAAGACTCAACCAAAGCCAGACTTTAATGATCTGCTGATTGAAAGATATAAGAAACAACTCTCCCTATATGGATACATAGTGAATCAAAGGTATGGATTGCATCCAGAAAGGCTATTGCTATACTGGACCAGTGAGGAGATAAGAGACAATGCGTTGATGGAGTTCCCATATAGTAAAGATTATGTAAATGAAGTTGGAAAACACTTTGATTATGTTTCAAGTTGTATTATAGAAAAAAAGTTTGATATAAGAAATCCCCCAGATATTTCAAAAACATGTAAAGACTGTGATTTTAGAATTTACTGTTCCAAAGAAGGCGTTATTAATTTCAAAAGTGAGGATGTTATATGAGTAAAATAGATATAAAAAAGCCAGAGCTAGTTTGGAAAGGAAAATATGATAATGAGAGTAATTTAAAACCAATTGATAGGCCTGGACCTTACCCATTCCAAGTTGTCGAAACTATCAACTCTCCGAGAAAAGGAAAAAAATCTGGAGAAAACCTTACTTTGTATGATTTCTATGATGTCGATGAGGGCGATAGTTTTGAGACTGGATGGACAAACAAGCTAATTTGGGGTGACAACAAACTAGTAATGTCTTCTCTTCTCGAGAAGTTTGCTGGAAAAATTGATTTAATTTATATTGATCCGCCTTTTGCTACAGGTGCCGATTTCAGATTGAAAGTACTAGTTGGTGAAGAAGGGGAAGAGATTGAAAAAGATCATTCTATCTTGGAAGAAAAGGCGTATCGGGATACTTGGGGAGATGGGCTTGAATCATACCTAGGAATGATGTACGAAAGACTATATCTAATGAAAGAACTACTTTCTGAGAATGGATCTATTTTTGTTCATTGTGATTATAGAGTTAACTCTTATCTTAGACTAATTATGGATGATATATATGGCAATGATAATATAATTAATGAAATAATATGGGCTTACCATGGGGCCACAAGTCCTGGAATGAAAAGATTTGCAAATAAACATGACACCATTTTATGGTATTCTAAAAAACCAACTTGGATTTTCAATGTTGACGATGTAAGATTAGAATATGCCGATAGTACTCTAAAAAGAGCAGAAAATCCTACGCACCATGGCAGATGGAATCAAGGAAAAGTTGAATTAAATGAAATAGGAAAATTTCCAGAAGATTGGTGGTCGGACATAAAAGCTATGCAATATGTATCACCTAATGAAAGAATAGGATATCCAACTCAGAAACCAGAATCTTTATTAGAAAGAATAATAAAAGTTGGCAGTAATCCTGGTAGTTTGATAGCAGATTTCTTTTGTGGATCTGGAACTAGTCTTGTCGTGGCTGAAAAGTTAGGAAGGCGTTGGATAGGCTCAGATCTTTCTAGATATGCAGTCCATACTACTAGAAAAAGACTACTTGAAATACAAAATTCAAAAGATATTCTTCAGTCTAATAACAAATTATATAATAAAAAAGCTAATCCGTTTGAGATTTTAAATCTAGGTAAATATGAAAGACAGTATTGGAAGAGTACAACTTTTAATTCAAAAGACCCTAATCAAGCATATTATGAATACTTAACATTTATTTTAAAATTATATGGGGCAGAGCCCATTGCTGGGGCGCAATTTATCCATGGTAAAAAATCTAATGCGTTAGTTTATGTTGGATCTATAGATTCTCCTGTTACAATAAACGAGATTATAAATGCAATTACCGAAGCAAAAAAAATGGGGCAAAAAGAACTTCACGTTTTAGGCTGGGAATGGGAAATGGGACTAAACGATGCAATAGATCAAATAGCAAAAAGAGAAAATATTAATCTTAAACTTTGGATTATACCAAACGAAGTTCTAGAAAAACAGGCCATTGATAAGGGCGACATAAAGTTCTTTGAATTAGCTTACTTCAAACCTGAAATAAAAGTATCTGGAAAAGAAATAGCAGTTGAACTAATAGATTTTATTATTCCCCACACTGATCAAATATCTAAAGACATAAGGGATAAAATAAAAAAATGGTCTGATTGGATTGATTACTGGGCAATTGATTTTAATTTTCAAAATGATACTTTTGCTAATAGCTGGACATCATATAGAACTAAAAAAGATAGAACTTTATCACTCAAGGCAATCTACAAGTATAAGGAGCTGGGGAATTACAAAATATTTGTGAAAGTAATTGATATTTTTGGAATAGACACCTCTCAGATTTATGAGGTGACTATAAAATGACTGGAATACCTGAAAGCATAGTTCATTATGATAATAAAATACCCTTGATTGAAGGCCGTGACCCCACTAAATCACCTGGTTGCCACATCGTAAGAGATTTGCCAGGCCATTATAAAATAATGAAAGGTAGAAGAAAAAGTTCTACATTTTTAGTCAATAATATCCGAACCTTAGTAGACAAGTGGAGAGATGAAGGGTACCCTGGAGTAACAGATACTACTAAAGAATTATTAACCTTCTGGTTTGAAAGCGATCATATAACCAAAGGTAGACAGTTTAATTTCTGGTTCTGCCAAAGAGAAGCGATTGAAACATTAATCTATTTATTTGAGGTAAAAAAATTCAACGATTTTGAACAAGTTATAAATGAATTTGCTCAAAAAAATATAACTGGAATCTTGGGGAGTTCTGTAGAAATTATAAAAAAAACAGATGGTAGTAGAGATGTCATCCGATACTTTTCAGAATTAAAACAAATGGGGAATCAAGAAATTCCAGAGGAAGGATTGCTAAAATATGCATTTAAGATGGCCACCGGGTCGGGTAAAACAATAGTTATGGCTCTAATCATTGTTTGGTCATATTTTAATAATATTAAGGAAAGGGATACACGCTACAGCAACAATTTCTTAATAGTTCCCCCCAATGTAATAGTATATGAAAGATTAACAAGGGATTTTAGAGATAATCAAATCTTTTATGATTTTCCATTTATTCCTGTCTCTTGGAAATCATTATGGAATCTAAAGGTTACTTTAAGGGACGACGATTCGCCTTTGGCGCTCTCTGGCAATATAATATTGGCAAATATCCAGCAGCTATACGAATCAAGAGTTGATGGATGGACTCCGGCGAACATTGCAGAAGCTTTCTTGGGGAGACCCCCACAAAAGAATTTAACAAAATCTCCTGTTATGCTTTTGGACAGAATAAAGGATCTCACAAATCTCTTGATTATTAATGATGAAGCACATCATGTTCATGACACAGAATTAAAGTGGCACGAGACTCTTATCTCTATTCATAGATCCATACCAAAGGGAATTACTCTTTGGCTTGATTTTTCTGCTACGCCTAAGACCCAAACTGGTGTTTATTACGCTTGGACAATAGTTGATTATCCATTGGCCCAAGCTGTAGAGGATAGGATAGTAAAAGCTCCAATAATTGTTCACCGTGTCAATAAAAAAGATCCAATTGATGTAAGTCAAGACAATGTAATTGAAAAATATGGAGAATGGTTACTATCATCGATTCATAGATGGAAAGTGCACTATGATTCTTATTCAACTATAGGAAAAAAGCCGATTCTATTTATAATGTCTGAAAAATCTGTGTATGCAGATAAGATTGCAGAGTTTGTTCAAAATAATAAATCAATTTATGATTTCTCAAAGGATGAAATATTAGTTATTCATACTGATACATCGGGAGATATAAAAAAATCAGATTTTGAACAATTACGACGAGTTGCAAGAGATGTCGATAATCCTACAAATAAAATAAAAGTTATTTCTAGTGTTTTAATGCTTAGAGAAGGTTGGGATGTTCAAAACGTTACTGTATGTCTTGGATTACGGCCCTATA
Organism: Methanofastidiosum sp.; assembly: GCA_035362715.1. Taxonomy (NCBI): domain Archaea; kingdom Methanobacteriati; phylum Methanobacteriota; class Candidatus Methanofastidiosia; order Candidatus Methanofastidiosales; family Candidatus Methanofastidiosaceae; genus Candidatus Methanofastidiosum; species Methanofastidiosum sp. The sequence continues at coordinate 216,763 of DAOSDU010000001.1, read as the reverse complement.
CAGCGCAGGCAAAAATTCTTCCAGAACAAACTATTGGAAGGGGCCTTAGAATAATGGGTGGAATAACGCAGGACTATATACAAACACTTGAAGTAATGGGAACAAACGAATTTGAAAGTTTTGTCAAGAAGGAGTTAGAACAAGATGGTTTAAGCATAGAAACAGTTCATATCCCACCACCACAAGGAGTAATGATTTCTGCATTAGAGCCATCACGTTTTAAGTACGATATAGAAATTCCCCAGATAGGCTTGAGATACAAAAGAAATTATAAAAAATTATCAGAGATTAATATTGATTCAATTCCAAACATATTCACTTCGGATGTCCTAGAAGAGGAGTGGAAATATAAATTAAGGATGGAATTTGCTACCACAGGCACTGGTATTCATGAAGAGGAGATTAAACACAAGGCAGATTATGAGATAAGAGAAAAAATATCCTATATTGTTAACAACATTATGAAAAAAGCTGGCCTTACTTGCCAGTTTAATGAAATATGCCCCGTTGTAGAGGGGTATATATTAAATAAATGCTTTGATACCAAGATTGATAGTATTGATTCTATTTGTATTAAAACGCCGCTAAGTAGAATAGATGTATCAGAAGGAATCATTTCTGTTCTTGCCCAACATATTGGTGAATTAACAGCAGAAAAGACAGATGTGCTTATTTTGCAAAAACCAATTAAACTATCTGAAACTGAAGTTAGTCCATGGAATAGAAAACATGCAAGGCTTGATAAAACTGTTTTTAACTATGTAGCTGTTTATAATAACTTTGAGGAAGATTTTGCAACATTCCTTGATAGGAGATTTCTAGACATAGAGAGATTTGCTTCACTTGCAACCACAATTTTTAAAATTGATTATCTTAGTTCAAAAGGTTCTACTAGATTTTATCACCCTGACTTCGTTGCCGTTCAGACTATTGAAGATAAAAAGAAATATTGGATCATAGAAACTAAGGGAAGAGAGTACGATGATGTCGATAGAAAAGACGAGGCAATAAAAAGATGGTGTCAAGATGTATCAGAACAAACAGGCCAATCTTGGAATTACCTGAAAGTTCCACAGGTTAAGTTTGATTATATAAAAAGTAGAGTTACAAGTTTTGAAGATTTGATTAGAAGACTTGATAAAGACTATAAGTAAATTGTATTTTTAAAAAGTACAAATTAATAAATTAAGTGTTAACTTAAATGATATTCCAATGAATATCTGATATTACAAACTGAAAAATTAGATAAAAGAATTATTCTAAAATGATATAATTTGTTTCAAACTTATTATCTTTTTTTAAATCTATTTATTAATTCGGAAGCATCGATTAGATTAGATATTTTTACATCAAATTTGGTGCCTTTAACTTTTTCACCACCATGCATAACGTTTCCTTGATGATTAATCTTAGCTATTTCCCAAAAAGTTGAATAATCTATAAATCCAACAATAAAGGCCTTTTTTTTATTTTCACTAAGTTTAATAAAAACATAATAATCCATTAACTTATTTCTTTGTTTTTCATTCACTTCACAATTCCACCATTCTTGTGGGTAATAATCATTTAATTGTGTTTTAACATCTATATTTGCTTTTTCGCCGTTTTTTCTCATCAAAACAAAATCTTTTTCATCAAGATCTGTTAAGCTTTCATCATATTCGTAATAAAAATCATACTCATCTAAAAAGATCTTGAAACTTAATTCACCAAGCTTCCCAATTCGATTGGCTTGAATTTCCTTTCCATCAAGAAATTTATCATGGTAACCTTTATTTTTTGAATCATAATAAATTCTTTCTGCCTTTTTACTCTTTTCAATTAAATTTTCATCAAAAGATATCTCAATCATAAGTATACTAGTAAAAAATTATATATATTCTTTTCTACTATTTTTAATTGTTATCCTGGAGAGATTGCTTAAATCTTCTCTATGGCCAAATCTAAGTATTCTAATAAATCTGAATCGCCTATCTTTTTTAACAATAATTCCTTTTCAAAATAAGCTTCTCCTAAGTTCGTATCTAAACTAATCGCTTTATCAAAATCTTGTAGTGCATAATTATCTTTTTTATTTTTTTAGTACAATCCCCATCTTGCAATAAGCTTAAATATAGCCATGATTAATATTAATAGCTTTTTTGAATTTTCTCAGCACATCATTATATTTTCTGTTTGTGATTAATTTCCATTATGACACCTAAAATTAACATATCTCTTTGATATACAAGAATATTGAAAACTTCTCCTTTAGAGAGCCCTCACAAAGCCTTTTAAATATTTTTTAAGCACTAATAACTACTACTAGGTGTAATCACTATGAGAGAAAGAATACTTGTCACATCCGCTCTCCCCTATGCAAACGGGCCCCTCCATGTAGGCCATATAGCTGGGGCATACCTTCCGGCAGATACCTATGTCAGGTTTAAGAGGCTAGAAGGGGCGGATATCGTATATGTAGGTGGAACAGACGAACATGGAACAGCAATAGAAATAAAGGCTCTAAAGGATGGCGTCACACCAAAAGAGCTTGTTGACTTTTACTATGAGGATATGAAGACTGATTTTAAGAATCTAGGCATATCATATGATAACTTCTCAAGGACTTCCCTCCCAATTCACCATAAGACGTCCCAGGATTTCTTCTTGACACTTCTAAAAAACGGCCATATCGAGAGAAAGGTTGTGACCCAGGCATACTGCCCAAAGTGCAGCATGTTCTTGGCAGATAGGTATGTCGAGGGGACTTGCCCAGCATGCTCCGCACCTGACCAAAAGGGCAACCAGTGCGAGGTCTGTGGCAAGGTCTTGGAACCTATCGAGCTTGTAAACCCAAAGTGCATCACATGCAGCACGACCCCAGAAGTAAAGGATACATTCCAGTGGTTCATAAAGCTTGGCGACTTCCAGGATGAGCTTGAAGTCTGGATGAAGTCAAACAAGCACTGGAGACCGAACGTCGTGAATTTCTGCCTCAACTGGATAAAGGAAGGCCTCCAGGACAGAGCCATAACACGTGATCTAAAATGGGGTATCCCTGTACCCTTAGAAGAGGGAAAGGATAAGGTGCTATATGTCTGGTTTGAAGCGGTCATAGGCTACGTCTCATCCACAAAGGAGTGGGCAGAAAAGCAGGGCAAACCTGATGCCTGGAAGGATTATTGGCTAGACGCAAAAATAGTTCATTTTATAGGAAAGGATAACATCCCGTTCCATGCGATCATGTGGCCGGCTTTCCTCTTAGGATATGGCCAGTATGAAGCGAGAAAATGGAAGCTACCCTATGACGTCCCGGCAAATGAGTACTTGAACATCGGGGGCAAGAAGACATCAACCTCCCGGAACTGGGCCATATGGCTTGGCGACTTTCTAAAGGATTTCCCGCCAGATTACTTGAGATACTACCTAACATCAGTTGCGCCTGAATCAAGGGATTCAGACTTCCTCTGGGAGGATTTCCAGAAGAGGATTAACGATGAGCTAAATGATATCATAGGCAACTTTGTCCATAGGTCCATCACATTTGCTTTCAATAACTTTGATGGCAAGATTCCCCAAATGGATGAATCTCTTTTAGATGATGACGATAGAGAGGCAATAAAGTCCATAGAGGAGATCGGAAAGAAGGTAGGGGACCTCATAACAGTATTCAAGATGAAGGATGCGATGAAAGAGGTCGTCTCATTTGCAAAGAGCTGCAACAGGTACTTTGATAAGAAGGAGCCCTGGAAGCAAGTCAAAACCGAAAAAGCAAAGGCAGCAAACACAATCTACATATCACTAGAGCTTGCAAAGACTCTATCAATGGTGCTAAATCCGTTCCTGCCGTTCTCAACAGAAAAGATGCTAAAGGAGATAGGCATCAATAAGTTTTCTTGGGATGACAGCTCTAAGCTCTTATTAGAGCAGGGAAAGCCTCTGGCAAAACCAGAGCCAGTGTTCTCAAAAGTCCCTGATGAGGAGATAAAGAGGCAGGTCCAAAAATTAGAAAATCCAGCCCCAATGAAAAAAACTTTGGTAAAGAAGGAAACACCCATGATACCATTTGATGAGTTTGCAAAACTTGATATAAGAACTGGAAAGATAATCTCTGTAGAAGACCACCCGAAGGCGGATAAGCTCTATGTCATGAAGATTGATGTTGGTGAGGAGAGAACAATAGTCGCAGGCATAAAGAGCTACTATAAGAAAGAGGAATTAATCGGAAAGAAGATAGTGGCAATCTGCAATCTAGAACCCGCAACAATCCGTGGTGTAAAGAGTGAAGCTATGCTTTTGGCAGCTGACGACGGAAAGCTTGTATCCCTTCTAGCAGCGGACAAGGAAATGAAAACTGGTGCAAAGATCAGATAAAATTTTATTTATTTTCTCTTCTTTTTCTTAAAATTTTGAAAATCAAATCCCAAAAGCTTAAATATTATTTTTTACTTTTTATTAACAATTATAATGGTGTTTATTATGAAGAAGATAAAATCCGTATTGATAATAGCTATATTGCTATTTAGTATGTTTTTTGTTTTAAACACTGTCTCTGGGCAGGCTTATCCCCGAATCCAGTGGTATTTGAAGATGTGGGTTTAGATTATAATTTAGAATACAAACAGCCGGTGCTTGCTGATGTCGACAAGGACGGGAGGATGGAGGTCATCTATGCCGAAGATGATGATGATACGGTTCTCTGCATTGAAACGGATGGAACACTGAAGTGGAAGGCTAACTTTACAGCTGACGTTTATGAATCTACTCTAAAGGTTGCAGACGTAGATGGCGATGGATGGCTTGATGTCTTATGGGGCGATGAAGACGGCTATTATGATAATAGTTTAGTCTGCATCAGTGGCCAGACTGGAGCTTTCAAGTGGTCAAGTGGGAACAGCGGATATGATATGGATTCGATACCTTCAATAGGCGATATCAATAACGATGGGGTAGTCGAAGTCCTTGTTACAAACGATGATTATATTTTATTCTGTTTTGATGGGAGAAACGGGAATGAACTTTGGTACTACGACGACAGAGGGGTTGGCTATGGGATGGTGGCTCCAGTCCTTGTGGACGTTGACGGCGATGGGCAGCTTGAGATAATAGCAATAGGCCAGGATAATAACGATGAGCTTGTTTGCATTGAAACAGATGGCAGCGAAAAATGGCATTTCACTGGCTCTAAGGACAACGAAGGAGTCTACGTTACTCCAACAGTCGCTGACTTTGACGGCGACGGCATGCCTGAGATTGTTTTTTCTAACTATAACGGCGTAACCTATATGGTGGAGCATAACGGAACTGAAAAATGGGTAAATGATGACATTCTCTCTTTATATGGAATAATATACCCCGATTACCAAAATGTTGTTAGTAGTGATCTAGACAATGATGGGGACATTGAGATAATAGTACCAGCTTATTATGGACTCATGGTGTTTGATCACAGAGGAAAGCTCCTCTGGCAGAAAAACGACGGGCTTTCTGGCGACGATCAAGTGGCAATAGAGTATGCCTATGTTACTCTTTGTGATATAAACAATGACAACAAAGTTGAGATACTATACAACAACTACGAGACAGGAAAGATAGATGCAAGGGACTACATGGGAAACCTCATATGGGCATGGAACCCTGATGATGACTACTTCTACCACAACGGCGTTTCTGTAGCAGACATTGACAATGACGGCATACTTGAGATGGTCGTTGGAAACTATGACAATTTAAAAGTTTACTGTGTCGAAGTTGGACCGGTGAATAGGAATTATCCCTCATGGACTACTCACTCCTTTGACAATTATAACACTGGCTTCTACCCAACGATGATTAGAATAAAGAAATCACTTCCATTAGATAAGATAATGAAGATCTTAGAAAAGAACAAAGACAACGAATAAATCTTTTTATTTTATTTATTTTCTCTTCTTCTTAAATATTTTGAAAATCAAATCCCAAAAATTTAAATATTAATACTTTCTTTTATTTTTAACATAATGGTGATTTTTTATGAAAAAAATAAATACTATAATAATAACGGCCTTGCTTTTTGCAAGTGTTTTTATTTTAATAAGCCCAGTTTCTGCGGCGACTTATCATGTTTATGAAAGTGATGGGTGGCAGGTCCTTCATGACACAATTCAAAATGCACCTAGTGGATCAACGATTTATGTCCACGCCGGAACTTACTACATCTTAGACCCTATTGATATTATGAATTATAGCAATATTACTGTAATTGGAGATAGCCCTCATAATACCATAATTGATGCAACATCTTCTGGTGGAGACGGCTTCCTTTGCACTCAAAATTATTTTACCATAAAAAATGTCACAGTTAGAAATGCTCCTTATACAGGCATTAGAGTGGCGTCTGATTATTCCTTAATTGAAAACTGTATTGTTCATGGCAATGGTACTGGGATATATATCGCCCATTATTCAACAGTCAAAAACTGTCTTGCATATGGTAATAGCTATCGTGGGATTTCTATCAATCAGTACTGCGAAGCTATAAACTGTACTTCTGCATTCAATGGGAGTGATGGAATTGAAGTAGAGGACTATTGTAAAGTCTATAACTGCATATTCGCAAAAAATGGTGGCTATGGATTCAATATCGATTCTACGGGGATATACGTATATAACAGTAATTCATGGGGCAATGCCTACGATGATTGGTATGACGATGGCGGCGTTAATTTTAGTAACTGTATTTCAGTTGATCCAAAGTTTGTCGATGGCATAGATACTTTCTACCTTTCAACAAGTAGTCCATGCGTTGACAAAGGCTCCGAGTCATCAGCAGCACTTGGACTATATGAAGGATTTACAACAAGAACAGATGGCAGATGGGACACTGGAATAGTTGATATGGGATTCCACTACGCTTCCAACAGAGGCCCACCATCAAGTCTACCAATGGCAAAAATCCTTGAGATACTCAAAGGCAATCAAGAATAATTTTTTCTCTAATTTTATATTATCTATTTTCACAATTGAAAAGCAATACCCAAAAGCTTAAATAGTATTAATTTCTTTTATTTTTAACTTAATGGTGAGAAATATGAAAAAAATAATAGCTATTTTAATAATTAGTATATTCTTAATATCTTTATGCTCTGTCTATGCAGCAGACGGTGATGTAAAGTGGGACTTCGAAACTAACGGAATTGTCAGATCATCTCCCGCCATTGCAGCTGACGGCACTATATATGTAGGGAGCGGTGACACTTATATTTACGCCATAAACCCCAACGGATCACTAAAGTGGGAATTTGAAACTGGCGCAGGCGTCCACTCATCCCCTTCAATAGGTCCTGATGGCACAATCTATGTAGGCAGTAACGATAATTTCCTCTACGCCATAAACCCCAACGGATCACCAAAGTGGGAATTAGAAACTGGCAGTGGTGTCAGGTCATCCCCCGCAATCGGAGCTGACGGCACAATATATGTCGGTAGCCTTGATGGGTATGTTTACGCCATAAACCCCAACGGATCACTAAAGTGGGAATTCGAAACTGATGATGGTGTCACATCATCCCCCGCAATCGGAGCTGACGGCACAATTTATGTCGGAAGTTGGGATAACTATCTTTACGCCATAAACCCCAACGGATCACTAAAGTGGGAATTCGAAACTGGTTATGATATCGTTTCATCCCCCGCAATCGGAGCGGACGGCACAATATATGTCGGTAGCCTTGATGGGTATGTTTACGCCATAAACCCCAACGGATCACTAAAGTGGGAATTTGATGCCGATGGTGATGTTGAATCATCCCCCGCAATCGGTCCTGATGGCACAATCTATGTCGGCAGTAACAATGATTACCTCTACGCCATAAATCCAAATGGAACAGAGAAGTGGTATTTCGAAGCAGATAAAGATATCAGATCCTCTCCTGCAATAGGCCCTGATGGCACAATCTATGTCGGCAGTAGTGACAATTATTTCTACGCCATAAATCCAAATGGAACAGAAAAGTGGAAACACTATACATACTATAATGTCTATTCTTCCCCCGCAATCGGCCCCGATGGCACAATCTATGTCGGCACTAACGACTATTATCTCTACGCATTTCAGAGTAGCTCAAGTTGGACATACGCGTCTTATCTAAACTCAATGAAGGCGTATGCAAACTCAAACTGGCCTAAGTTCGGGCAGAACAATTTTAATCTTCACAGAGCAATACCCTTGGCCCCAAAATCCCTTCCAATCGACAGGATAATGAAGATACTAGAGAAGAACAAAGATGAAGAATAAATATTTTTAATTTATTTTAATCTCTTTTTTCCACTAACTTTTTAAGATAAAACGCATCTTTCTAGACATGGCAGACCCAATTGGTGAAAAGATTGTTATAACTGTATTATCAGCTGATAGACCAGGTATAGTGGCAGGCGTCACAAGGGTGTTGGCTGACCTAAACGTCAATATATTAGAGCTCAGCCAGACTGTTCTTGACGGCGTATTCTCAATGATAGCCATAGCCGATATCAAAACATCAGGTTATGATTTTAAGAAGATAAAACATGACCTTGAAGCTGAAGGTGTAAAGCTTAATATTAATCTTCTTATACAGCGGAAAGAAATCTTTGATAGGATGCACAGGGTTTGAAGCGTATGGTAACATCAGATGAGATTCTTGAAACTATCAAGATGGTTAAGGTTGAGCAGCTTGACATCAGGACTGTTACCCTTGGTATTAATCTCCTAGACTGCGCTAAAAATGATGTGGGGCATACTTGTGAGAGAATAGCTGAAAAGCTAGAAGATAAAGCTGGTGACTTTGTCGAGATCGTAAACGGCGTGCAGGAGGATTTTGGCATCCCCATAGTGAACAAAAGGATAGCTGTGACCCCTATATCGCTCTTGATAAATGCGCTTGGCATGCCCTCGAAAAAAGCTGCAGTAAAGATCGCCACAACTCTTGACGAGGCGGCTGAAGATCTGGGAATTAATTTTATTGGTGGATATACTGCTTTAGTTCATCGTGCAGCATCATTAGGTGACAACATGCTAATCGAATCAATCCCCGAAGCTATGGAGGCCACAGAAAGGCTATGCTCATCTGTTGTTGTCGCATCAACTAGGGATGGAATCAACATGGATGAAATACTCAGGATGGGTCGCATAATCAAAAAGACTTCTGAGGTATCCGATACTGGCTGCGCAAGGCTAGTCGTACTAGCAAACGCGCCTGAAGATATACCATTTATGCCTGGTGCATTTCATGGCATTGGAAACTCTGACGCATCAATCAATGTGGGCATAAGCGGCCCTGGGGTAGTAAGGGCAGCGGTAGAAAAGACCGATGGGAACTTCATGGAGCTCTGCGATACAATAAAAAGGGTATCATTTAAGATAGTTAGGGCCGGGGAATTGATTGGAGAAGAAGTCGCCAAAAGAATGAAGGTCGACTTTGGTTCAATAGATCTGTCCCTCGCACCAACTCCTGCGGTAGGGGATAGCGTTGCAAAGATTATCGAGGATATGGGGATAGAGCACTGCGGTGGGCCCGGTTCCACATGCGCTTTAGCACTTCTAACAGACGCTGTTAAAAAAGGAGGCATTATGGCAAGCTCCCGTATTGGGGGATATAGCGGTGCATTTATTCCAGTATCTGAGGATAGAGGCATGATAGAAGTTGCAAAGGCAGGGTACATCAATATAGAAAAGCTTGAAGCCATGACCTCAGTCTGCTCTGTAGGACTAGACATGGTCCCAATTCCAGGGGATACTCCAGCAGAAATTATCGCAGGGATTATAGCAGATCAGATGGCAATAGGTGTTTACAATAATAAAACAGTGGGCGCAAGGCTTGTCCCAATCAAAGGTAAAAAAGAAGGGGACTATGTCCACTTCGGAGGCTTGTTGGGCGAAGGGTCAGTCATGCCAGTTAAAAAAATTGACTGCTCTAAGTTTGTGAAACGTGGCGGCAGGATCCCGGCATCAGTTACAAGCTTCAGGAATTAATTTATTTTTATTTTAAAATACTCATTACCAATGAGTAAATTTATATATAAGTACTCATTATCAATGAGTATGACTACCAAGGAGATATTAAGACAGGTAGTAATAAATCAAAAGAATGAACTAAACATCCAGAAAGAAACCGTAAGAAGGGAGCTATTAGACAAAATATTGGATTTCTTTGATGATGAAAGGATAATTATCCTAACTGGCATCAGGCGATGCGGTAAATCCACTTTATTAAAGCAGCTCATGCAGAATACATCAGGATGGTGCTATCTAAATTTTGAAGATGAAAGGCTAATAGACTTTAATGCTAAAGAATTTGAAACTCTAAATGAAGTCTTGATAGAAGCTTACGGCCAATCAAAAATCTACTTCTTTGATGAGATTCAGAATGTTGAGAAATTTGAAACTTTTGTTAGAAGATTGCAGGACGAAGACAAAAAAATAATACTCACTGGATCAAATGCTTCGCTTCTCAGTAAAGAGTTTGGCACAAGGCTCACCGGGAGATACAAGGTGTTTGAAGTCTATCCTTTCTCATTCAATGAATTCCTCTTATTTAAAAATATGGCCGTCAAGAAAGATGATTTTTACTTATCTGAAAAAAAGATTAATCTCCAAAATCTCTTTGAAGAATACCTTGTCTCAGGGGGATTCCCAGAGTACCTAAAAAATCAAGATGAGGATTACTTAAAAACAGTATATGAGAACATACTGTACAAGGATATAATAGTCAGGTACTCTATAAAGAAAGAGAAAATATTGAAGGAGCTTGTGAGCATGCTTGCGACAAACGCTTCATGCAAGTTTACATACAACTCTCTTAAGAAAACACTCGGCCTTGGAAATGCCATAACCGTGAAGGAATATATCTCCTATCTTGGGAACTCTTACCTATTCTTTGAAGTGTTAAAATTCTCTCATTCATTGAGACAGCAGCTTAACTCTCCTAGGAAGATATATCTTGTTGATCAAGCGTTCAACAAGGTATCAGGTCTAACATTTACACCAAACAAAGGTAGGAACTTAGAGAACCTGATATTCATTGAATTAAAAAGGCAAAATAAGGAGATCTATTATTACTCAAATAAGAATGAATGCGATTTTTTAGTAAAAGAAGGAAATATAATAACAAAAGCAATACAGGTGTCTTATATACTGGATGAATCTAACAGAGAGCGGGAGATAAACGGATTGATTGATGCGATGAATGCCCTAAAACTAAAGGAAGGATTAATTATAACTTTTGAGCAGACTGAAGATATAAAAATTGAAGATAAAAGAATCAAAGTTATACCTGCTTATAGGTGGATTATTGAAGTGGCAGATTACACATAAAGTGATTAAAGAAGGTTGATCTCTCCAATTTGAAAAGGGGCGGCAGGATCCCGGCATCAGTCACAAGCTTTAGGAATTAAATTATTTCCTAATTTTTTATTATTAAACAATTGTTATCGGCATCTTTAAATATTAATGGATATTATTATTTGCAAGCATTAGTTGTGGTATTATGAAAAAACAAATAGTATTGATGTTATCTGGAATTATTTTAATTTCATTATTTGCAGGATGCTCTCGAGTATTTATATATGATGACCATCTAGAAGGATGTAAAACGGAATTTATTATTTATGGAGAATCTGTTGTAAATCAAGAATGTTATGACGAATGTTCTAGTGAATTACAAACTATGCAAAGGCAGGGGTGTGAGGCTTACTGCCAAGACGACTGTGAGGATTGTCAAGGAGATTGTGAGGAAAATTGTATTGAAAGTTGTAACTTATATAAAAAGTCACCTTATAGTTCTGAAGATATGTGTAAAGAAGAATGCATCGAATTCTCTCCTAAACCGATAACACTTGAACAACCAATTCCCGTTTCAAGGTGCAGCTCAGCTGGTCTTGCAGCATATCTCTTTTCTGGCTTCATAGGGTGCGTAGATGTAAGAAATTGTCCTTCAGAGGGCGATTGTAACCCTGAGATATCTGTTGGTTGCACAATCCCAAACAATTATACTTGCCAAATAGTGGACGAAAATTATAATCTTAAGGTATATTATTCGGGCTCAGGGACAATATATGTCAACGGAGTTCCATTTTCAACTTTTATTCCCTCATCAGATAATTTTGGGCATTATATTCGGGTATATTTCTACGATCAAGCGGACGGATCATATAATAGTATAGCTGGCCTACCCTCAAGCATAACTATAACTGCAGATGGGAATTTCGATGAAGAGGGATTTGGAATTACTTTAGATAGAGAATGCTGCTATGAGTGCAGACAAAAATCTATGCCTGCGGCTATTATCTACCCAAAAGTCGATATAGAAGGATTTTCTATAACAGGTGGATCTGCAATAATTAAGGATGGTAAGGTAGTGTCTGCCTTTAACGTGGTCCCAGGAACTCAGAAGACTACAATCCAGATAGAAAACAGGGGATTCTTTACCCAAAGAAATGCTATGCTGCAATTTGTTGGACTTCCAGCAGGTGTTACAGTTGATGTAACGCCAAAGAGCCAGATTATTAAAGCCCACAATGCAGCCGATTATGAAGCAATATTCACAGTTGGGCCAAACGTATCTTCTGGCACTTACAAAGTGACAATGTTGGCATTATCACCAAACGGTACATTTGACACAATACAAATAGATCTTGTTGTACCTTAAAATTTTATTTATTTTCATTTATCTATTTCTAAAAGAGATACCAAATATTTAAAAACACATAGATAAAAATTATGCTAATTAAAAGTGATAACTATGAAAAAAATATTTGCTATATTGGCAGGATTGTTATTAATAGGAAGTGTGATTGGAGTAGCTTCTGTAACGGCAGGCGGGGGGTGCGACTGTAGTCAAGTGAACTTTTTCCTGAGTCAGACTACTGTACAGGTAGGGGACACATTTACAATAACTAAACGTGGATATTGTATATACGACGAACAACCATATCCAGGAACACTTGGAGAGATGCTGCAATTCGTAAGTGGAAGTGAAGAGGGCATTTGGAAAACTGTTACTTTTAGAGCATTGAAGCCTGGAACTATAACATACACAAGTGAAGATTGTAGTGATGTTCATATAGTTACAATAATTCCAAAAGAATACCCGATTTTTTCCTTCATGAAAATACTAGGATTTGGCAAAGAAAAATAAATATCTTTTATTTTATTTCTTACAATTCTAATTTAAATGCAAATAGTTATAAATAATCATATTCTTTATTAGTTAACTATGGTGATAATCATGAAAAAAATATTTGCAATCTTAATATCCTTGCTCTTTATAGCAAGTGTTTTTGGTGTTGCTCAAACGATGGCTGATGTTGAATGCGATTGTGAGGAAAACTACTACAAGTTTAGCAAAACTACAGTCCACGTTGGAGAAACATTCACAGCTTCAATATGGGGATTATGTATATTCGTCCCTGATAAAGGAATTTTAATAGTTGAAGATTTTGAAGCTTGGGATAATTGGGATGGTACATTTCCCCTTTCATTGGGGGCTGTTGAACTGATTGATCTTAATTACGTTGATGAAGAAGGCAATGTACTGAGTGAAGATAATCCTCCAGAGGGGCCATGTGACTTTTGGATTCAGGGAACGTATAAAGCAATTAGTCCGGGTACATTAAATATGAAACGTTATACCGGTGAAGATGAATATACTGTCACAGCCACAGTCACAGTAATTCCAAAATCATATCCAATGCAACAATTCATGAAGATACTTGGCATTGGCAAAGAAAAATAAATATCTTTTATTTTCTATTATAAATATTCTTTATTTCAACTTCTTTTTAGATATTAAGTTTCTTATGATTCTTATATAATATAATAAGATTAATTTAAACTTTAAAAACTAAAATAAACAATTATGAACAATTAAAAAACAAAATAAACTTTAATGAACGATTAAAAACTATTATGAACTATTATTAACCTCTAAATTTAGAATAAAGGCACAGAAAGCTTTAAATAGGTAAAAGAAACACTATTTTTGTATGAAAAACACACATAGATATATGGCATTCTTAATAGGCATTGGGCTCCTATTAAGTGTTATAGCCCCTGCAATGGCCGAAAGTACCATTGAAGATATAGCTAATGTTGCCTTTGAAGAGGCAGAAGAAATTGAAGATGTTACTTCTGAAACATCAGTAATTGATGAGAAGTTCACAGAAAAATCAAATGCATTTTACGAGATCATAGAAGAAATATTCATCCTCTATGGCGTCACACCTGAAACTGAGGAAGAAACAACACCTGAAGAGCCTTTAGGGGAAGAAACTGGCGAGGAACCAACAGCTGAAGAAGAAGCCCCAGAAGAAGGCGTATACACACTTGGCGAATTCGAATTCTACTTTGAAGAAAAGGAAGATGGATACTACTTTACCGATATTGACGGCAACTCCTATTATATAGACAGCTTTAATCTACCACAATCTGTTTACTCTCACTTGAGCCAGATCTCTTCAACACTCGACAAAATCTCTTTAGCCATTGAAGAAGGAAAAACAGGCAGAGCATTTGGTCTATTAACTTCACTTGAAGCAAGACTTAAAGCAACTGAAAGATATCTAGAGAAGGACGCCACAAGGACGCAGCTAAAGGAACAGAATGAACTAAAGCTCCAGGAAAAACTAGAGGAAAGAGAGAGAATCAAACAGACAATCCAAGATAAAAAAGACCAGGATAAAAACAATAATTCTAACAACAGTAACAAGAATAATGAGGACAAGGGCAACTCAAAAGGAAACTCAGGCAATTCAAACAATGCAGGTGGAAACAGTGGAGGCAATGGTAGCGGTAACGGCGGCGGAGGTAAAAAATAAATAAAGGTGACTAAATGAAAAAACTCTTTATTTTTTTAATTATTTTATTTCTTTTCACTTCAACATATGTTGCAGCAGCACCAAATAATCAAGGACCAAATAATGAGGCAAATACATCCCCTAAGAATCTTGCAAATTCAAACAATAATAATGTAACCCCAACACAGAATGCTAATCAATTGAATGTTCAAGAGCAAACTTCAAATAAAGGGAACACCTCCAATATCCAAGTTCAGCAACAAACTCAGATTAGTCAAAATGAAGGGAATGTCTCAGAAACTCCCCAGAACATTCAGAATCAAAATCAAATTACTTCAAACACAGAACAACAGGTCAGATCAGTTATCCAACAAAAAACTCACGAAGTAAACTCTTCAATGGGGAACTCCCTACAAAATCAAAAAATGGCTCAAGTTGCAGTCCAGACGATGGAATCAACAGCTTCTATGTTTGGAAAATCAGAAGCAAACATCTCAAAGTTATCAAATGAAATCAAGAATTCCTTTGAGGTAACGACTAGGGCTGAAGAAAGGATCAGAAGCAAAAGCGGATTTGTTAAATTCTTTATGGGTGGGGATAACGAAGCAGCAGGGCTCATAGCACAAGAGATTGTGAGAAATGAGAACAGGATCAGAGAATTAAACAGGCTCATAGAAGAGAGTGATTTTGATCCACAAACAAAAGCAATCTTACAAGAGCAGATCCAAAATATAGAACAGGAACAATTGAGACTTAAACTCTTAGCAGAAAAGGAAATAAACAATAAAGGTATTTTAGGCTGGCTCTGGAAGTAATTTTTTCTTATTTATTATTTTTTAAATTGATTTCATTTTAAAAATGAAATCAACTAAACCTAAATGAAATCCAATTTTTTAATTTTGAAAATCAATAACTTTAAATAGTAAAACAAACATATATTAGGTGATGCCTATGGCAGCAAAATTTGAAGTATACACGGACGCTAAAAAACAATTTCGATTTAGATTAAAAGCAGCAAATGGGGAAATAATTGCAACAAGCGAAGGATACACTACGAAAAAATCATGCATGAATGGAATTGAAAGTGTCAAAAAGAACGCCCCAATTGCCGAAATTGTTGAAATAGAAAAGTAATTATTTTTCTATTAATTATTAATTTTTTTATTCCTTTCTTCTTTTCATGACTTCTTTTGATATACCATTGTTCCATTACTTTGTATTATTATTAAATTACATAATACCTTTATAGATACATTTAACTTAGATTACAATCAACTGTATTATACCTGTTAATTGGTGGCTAGTTTGACAAATAAACTGATAGTATTCCTAACTGTTATCATATGTATCTCATCTTTCAATAACGCTGCTCTAGGTGCACCTTTCGGAAATGATTTCTTCTATAGTGGAGAAGGCATCGAATCTTTGATTGTACTTGGGTCAAGTGCATCGTCAAATGAAGTTATTCAAACATCAAAGCTTGCATCACTGATTGCAAATTATTACACCAACAGCATAGTGATAGAAAAAACTGAAACTTATTCTGCTTCAATTGAAAATGTCAGCTATGGTGATACCGTTCTTATAGATCCAGTTTACTCATATGTTAATGGAGTGGAATATGTAGATGGTCTTTCCTCTCTATGGTATTCAAACAAGGAAAGTGAAAATAACAAATACAGTGCCAATTCAACGCATGAAGAGATCGTCTTAATAATGGGCGATACCGACATTCCAAGGGATTACTGTCTTGATTTCAATATGTCAAGTATAATCTATCGTGTCGTCAATATCCCTAGATCATCGCCCTCAAGTTTATTGAACTGCGATGTTAATATCGAAATCTTATCCTCCTCACAGAAGATAAAATTCTTTGATGAGTATTATTACATCCTATACAATGGTGACTTTAGGGATGATGAAGGGGATGTTAGACTGAAATACTTTATCTATGGGACAAGGCAGATGAGTAACAACGTGATGTTCAAAGTGGGCCAGGGGAAGGATTTCGGGTGGTATACAGTAAAGCTTCTGGATATACAGGGGCAACAGATAGAGGAAACATCCTCTGGAGACAAATTCAAGGTACCAAGTTCGGGGACATTTTCCGGGGAATACAAAGTTTTCCTAGAGATTTCAGATTTTAAGGGGAGAAACGAGCAGTTCATAATGGTGATGGATGCAAATGGCACCTGCTGTAGTTGTAATCCCTCTCAGTGCGATTCCAACGGTGGGAATGGGGCCTTTGCATTAAACTCTTCCAATAGTTATGAAAATGATCCCTATTACATACTTGAAAAAGAATATATGTTAATTGATGGAGTTGAGGAAACTATCTGGTCTTTTCCAACATTTTATATCGATGGAATAAAGGTCTTTGAAGGTGCAAATGGGGAATATCTTGCAGAGTTCAATGTCTACTCGCTAAAGGACTTTGGGGTAATTTACAATACACCGTGCTGTGAACCTTTTATTACAAATCCCAATAATTATAGCTTAAATGTCCTAAACAATGTGGAAAATATTGTTGCAAGAGGCGTAGATATCGACCTTGATGGGAATTTATCGTCTTACGAAAAGAATATCTCCATTTATGAAACTTTGACCGAGGAGTGCAACACTTCAATTAGGTTGTTGGGTATTGAGTTTTCTGTTTACATAAATCCTGGAAAGGATGGAATGTACGGTACATGCGATGATTTCTACGATATAAACTCATCTCATCCTAGATTTAAGAAATGCAACTATGATGGCATTGAAGTTTCACTTTGCGATAAGATTGACCTCGAATGCTGTGAGCCTCTTTACCTTAAAGGACCAAATAATTATTTTGATATAAAAATTACAGATCTAATGTATGAAAATATTGATAAGGATGGGGTTAGCCTGGAGGTCTCTCAAAATGTCATTACCAGAACTATCACCTATGATAAAACTATAAAGATTGATCCTTCACTCATAATTAAACTTGACAAAGAAGTTACACAATCTGACAAAATCAATAAAAATCTAATTTTGATTGGGAATGAAAACGACAATATCTTAATAGATGAGCTCTACAATACGGGATTTACAAAGGTGAAGTGGAGTACATCACAAGGGGAATGGGAGTTCATAGAGTTTGGCCTTTACGGAAAGAGGATTGTAATTGTCGGAGGAAAGGACTCAAGTTCACTAAAAAGTGCAATAGATGATTTCATTATATTTTCTAGGCATTATTTGTAATTATCTTTAATCTCCTTCAATTATCTCTTCGTCTTTTATTACCTCTTCGTAGATCTTCTTTTCTATTTTCTCAATCTTGGCGAGCTTTTTGCCCCATGATTTTAGAAACAACAGATTCTTTATACCAAGGAATACGAGCGCAATACTTGTCAAAGCATTTAGAGTCACCAAAAAGTATAATGGCATCATCGACCTTCCAACTTTATAGAACGTTCTTGAAGTTTCGCCATCTGTCAATAGTATTCTCTTAGTCATAAAGAAGAATCCCGAAAGATTCAAAGTAAGTGCGAGCGGTACAAGCAAGAGCACAATTGCTGTTGCTATAAGTAATCTTTTCCTTTCCCTTTCCATATACTCCACTAGATCATACAACACATTAACTGAACTCTCGTCTTTCATATTCCCTCAAGCTCCGTATCAATTTTTGAAAACCATCTGTATCTTTCTATGCCTTTTTCAGTGATATCATAATAGATTACAGTCCTTTTGCCCCACGTATCCTCTACCCTTTTAATATACTCGGCATTTTCAAGTGAGTTAAGGTATTTTTCTGCCATTGTAGTCTTTAAGTTTGCATACTGCATTATGTGGGTCTTTAAGACCCTACCTTGTGAAGATTTTTTCTTTAGGATGCACTCTAGGATTTTTAGGATGATACTGTTACTGTTTCTGTAATTATTGTTCATGATGGTAAACCCTTCCCTTAAATATAGAGAATAATTAGGGCCGTCTTATATATTTGTAACTGGTATTGGTGCGACACTTATATTATGAAAAACCTTTAAATGACTAATATACCAATGTTATATGACTTTGTATCGTTTTTCTGGTGCATAATGTCTTTATATATAGTTTAACGTTTTACGATATAAGGTGAATAACGGAGGTATTATATGAAAATAATCCCAATTTTATTTATTACGCTAGTCCTATTATCAACGGCTAGTATTTCAACAGTTTTTTCGGATGAAGAAAAGGACATTGAAGCCGAGATTTCAGGCGGCTCAACACTTAATGCTGGAACAGAAAACAATCAAGTAACAATAAGGATAAATAACAAGATTTCAACTGACTTTTCGAATGTCAAGGCATATCTTGATTTATCTTACCCTTTCTCGGCATCAAGCAAGGATTCAAATGAGTTTCATATAGGCAATCTGACAAGTACTCTTGTCACAGCGTATTTCACAGTTAACGTTGACGGTGGAGCAAAGTATGGGACTTACAAAGTGCCTGTAAGGATTGTTACAAACTTGGGCACTTACATGGATGAAGTTGAAATCAAGGTTGTAGGGCAAACAGTCCTAAAAGTTGATTCTGTTACTATCGATGGCGTGAGCAATGCTTCTGTAAATCCCGGGGATATATTCGATCTAGCAGTTACTTTGAAAAATTCAGGCGGAAATGATATTAAAAACGCTAAGGTCACCCTTAATACAAATAATGATAACATTATCCCCGTTAGCTCTTCTCTAAGTGAAAGCTTTACAAATATCCGGGCGGGATCTTATGTACGTTCTATCTTTAACATTGCGATAGATAAAAACTTAGCTCCAAGAAATCAAAAAATGAGTTTGACTTTGGATTTTGAGGATGCCCTTGGGAATAAATACACTCAAAATGAAGAGATAGGTCTTCGAATAGTGGGCCAACCAAAATTAGAGATTGGTAGGATAACATCAAATCCTTCCACACTCCAGCCAGGCACTGATTTTGTTCTTACTTTAAAGATTGAAAATATCGGAACAGCTGACGCAGACAATGTCAGGCTTCAGCTTGATTCTAAATTTACAGGTAACCCTCAAGCGTTTCTTGGGAGAATAGAGAAAAATGATTATACGAACGGTGTATTTTATCTAAACACCGCTCAAACTATGGGAAATGTTCCATGCAAGTTAATAATAACTTACATTGATAGTCAGGGCGAATTCAAAAGTGAAAAGGAGTTTAATCTTTCAATAGGGGCTTCTGGGCCACCATCTTCTGGTGGTACAACTTCCACACAGACATCTGCAGGCACAAAACCGCAGCAGAGTGGCACACCTTTTATTAGAACACAAGGCTCAAGCATACCCATAGTGCCGATTGTAGCGGGGATAGTAATAATTTTAGCCGCTATAGTAGGAGTCTTCGTTTATAGAAAGAAAAAGAAGTTAAAAAAAGAAATTGAGCCTCCCGCAACTGAAGAGCAGTAAAATCACCATATTGAGAGGCGTATACAATGAAAAATGTAATCGAGGCAAGAGGGATTTTCAAGTCTTATAATCTAGGGCATTCAGAAGTACCCATACTCCGAGGCATAGATCTAACTGTTGGAGCGGGTGAGATAGTTGCGCTGATGGGGCCATCGGGGTCTGGAAAGAGTACACTTCTTGGAATACTTGGGGGACTTGATTTGCCTACATCGGGAAACATAATAATTGATGGGGTGGACATCACAAAACTCCCTGAGAGTAAACTTGCTGAGATTAGGGGGGCAAAAATTGGATTTGTATTTCAGGCCTATAATCTAGTTTCTACATTAACTGCTCTAGAAAATATTGCGCTTCCTTCATATTTTACAAACGGGAAAAAGAAAGACCCCAATGAACTTATAGAGATTGTTGGATTGGGCCACAGGAAGAATAACAAGCCAACAGAGATGAGCGGTGGAGAGCAGCAAAGGGTCGCCATAGCAAGGGCCTTGATTAATAATCCAAAGATACTGTTTGGGGATGAGCCCACAGGAAACCTTGATTCAAAAACTGAAGTAAAGGTGTTACACCTATTTCAAAAATTAAGAGAAGAGTTTGGAACAACTATTTTCCTTGTCACGCACTCTGATGAAGTTGCTAGAATAGCTGACAGGATCATTCATATCAGAGATGGGAAAATAAGAGAGGTATCCAATCATGGGCCTCATCTCTAGAATTGGCATTTATTTCAAATACGCCACAAGTTCACTTCTAAGAAGAAAGCAAAAGACTCTCTTCTCATTATTGGCTATATCTCTTAGTGTTGCCGCAATTATTGCCATAGGTATTGTTAGCTATTCGGCCGAATATACAATATCCGGTACAGTCAAAAGTGAGCTTGGTGGGGATCTATTGCTCAATTTGAGGGGAGGAGGGTTCCAAGTCCCCGGTATGGGTGGAACAACGACTGTTGATTTTGATCTAATTGAAGATTTTCTAACTGGATTAAAAGATGCTGGGACGATAGATGAATACACCTACACGCTTGGTAGTATGGCCGTTACAGATTCAGATGAGCCAAGAATGATAAGATTTATAGGTATCGATTCGGGGGTGTATCCTCTTTATGGTGAGATAGCTACAATTGAGCCAAATGTTGGCGACTATAGTCTGCTCTTGCAAGATACTAATGATATTCTAATAACAGATACTCTTTCAGATAATTTAGGGCTTGGTAGCGGCAGCACAATTTTAGTAATAGTTGATGATGAGTTAGTTGAACTTAATATAGCCGGAGTAGTATCCACAGGAACTGGCGATATCAGCGATTATGCTTATATGGAAATGGGCGCATTCAAGGAATTATTCAATTATGATGTTGCTGAAAATCCGCCAAATCAGATAGTAATAAGGACTCAAAATGATTATCTGATGGAGGACACAGTTGACCTTATTGAATCGGAAATAAATGAGAGGGAAAAATATAGTATCAGAACAACAACATATATAGAACAGAGTGAGAACACTTTGAGTTCATTAGAGATTGTATTCACCTTTTTTAAGCTATCCGGGATTGTAGCTCTTTTAGTTGGAGGGCTCGGGATTATCACAACAATGTATATATCAATGAAGGAGAGAAAGAAAGAAATCGGTATAATGAAAGCAATTGGGATAAAAAATATCAATGTGATTTTCTTTTTTATCGTTGAAGCATTTCTTCTTGGATTAGTAGGTAGTGCGACTGGGGTAGCTCTTGGAATCTTTTTTTCAAAACAGCTTGCAGTGATAGCCAGTAGTATTTTTAGGACATCACTTATATGGACAATCAATTCAGATACGCTAATATATGGATTTTTGCTTGGCCTCTTCTCTACGATGGTTTTCCAGATTTTGCCTGCATATATAGGTAGCCGGGTTAGACCTATAATAGTATTGAAGGACATGGAGGGGGATGATCCTTTCTACAAAGATATTGGATTTTTCATTATAACTGCTATTTCTCTCTTAGTCTTTGGGGCAATCATAAATATCAATCTTAATTCATGGTCTTTAGTTCTTGTAATATTTGTATTGATTCTAATAATGCTTGGTTTCACGATATTTTGTAGATATCTCGTTAAAGCCATATCTTTTATTCCAACTCTTGGTATTCTTTCCTTAAAAATGGCTCTTAAAAATCTTGAGAGAAACTGCTGGACTATAGCAACAGCACTCCTTGCAATTTCAATTGGTCTTGGAACAGTTGGGGCAGTGCTTATGGCAGGCGAAGGTGTTAAAACTTCTGTCAGTGAAAGCCTTTCAAACAATTTGAACTATGATATCCAGATTATGTCAATTCCAGAATCTTCTATAAAACAGGTAGAAGAAAGAATCTTACTAACAGAAGGTATATCCAATCTTTACAGATATTCCATAAGCATCTCTGACTGCTATATCCAGAGTATTAATGGACGGCCGATTAGTAATTACCTTTATCGCATGTCGGATGGCGATAGGGATTTTGTTGAAGATAGATTTATGTCTGGCGTTTCTATTTCGGGGCAGAATATTGGGAATGATGTGATAAATCAACAGATCGCATCAGGAAGGCTTCTTGGGGTAGAGGATATTGGAAGAAACAATATTATTATGACTTCAAGAGGCGCAGCCTACTTCGATATAAAAGTTGGCGATAAGATTTTTTTTACATATGAAGATTATCCAATCGAGATGACCGTCATTGGATTATACTCGCAGACATCAACTTTCGGCCCAGGAGGCGGAGGTTCAACAAATCTTGGGCTTATGGCATCATACGAAACAATTGAAGAGATAAGAAAGACTTCTAAAAATCAAGAGTTTAACATCATCAGCGTAAATGATGGGCCAATATCAAGTTCAGCCGTTATCTTAAATATCGTGGGAAACGGACTTGAAAACGACTATTTTTCAATTTATGATGAGAACGGTGTGATAATCTCAAGGTCACTCTCAAACTCTAATGGATTAAAGATTGGGGACACTCTGACATTGGAGCTAAACGATAGATCAAAGAAATTCGAGGTTAGGGATATCCAAAATGGCCCATTTAATCTTGAGGCCCAGATTATTGTTCCGTATAGGGCGTTAAAGGACAATTTCTCGGGGATTTATACCTACACACTTGCCGTTGACGCAGAAACAGGTTATGAAGAGATTACCTTAAAAAAACTTGGGTCAATGTTTCCAGATTATAGGATATTTGAAGCATCACGACTCCAGGAAATGGTGACAAGAATGATCGACCAGGTCCTGATACCTATATCAATAATTGCATCATTTTCTCTTTTTGTAGCCGTCATTGTCATAGCAAACATGATGTATATCTCAACACTAGACAGAAAACGAGAATTTGCTATTATGAAAGCAATCGGGGCAAGGAACTGGAGTGTTTTAAAAAATATTGCCATAGAAAATATCTCTATAGGCGTTACAGGCGGATTTACTTCACTTTTGGTACTCTATCTAGCGTCACAATTGATGTCTATCTTTTTGGGGCTTGATAAATCAATGATAAGTTTTATATTCATGATGGAATTAATAGGATTGTCTGTATTGATATCTGTCTTTGCATCTATTATACCTGCATATAATATAGTTAAAATTAGGCCGCTTAGTGTATTAAGGTACGAGTAGATATGGAAATTAAAAATTCAGGTTTAAATGAGATATTGGATACCCTTTCTCAATTTAAATCATCAATAAAGAAGCTTGAGGATCAGGGGGTTGATGTTTCAGCTCTAAAAAAAGAATTGAATCATATCTCTGATAAGATAGAAAAGTATAAAGATGAATGTAACGACGAAATACTACCGAAAATTAGAAAAGAGATATCTACAGATTGCCTATTCTTAAGAAAGAAAATTATAGACTCGATAAAAACTCAGATTGAGGATATAATAAAATATGAGATTCATAAATCTTAGAGGAATAACAAGAAAGAGAAGGAGAAAATAATCCAGAGCTTTTCAGAAATACTAAATGAGATACAAGTATTAAAGAATCTATAGAAAATCAAATTATCCTTTCTTTTTTTGAAGTGCTTCATGATGTAAAGAACTCTTCAATTTCAAAATGAAAGTAGTGCCTTTGGGCAAATTATTCTCAAATGAGACCTCGCCTCCATACCTCTCAATGGTCTTTCTCACAATGTAAAGACCTAGGCCCATACCTTTATTTTCGCCATAGCTAACCCCTTCGTCAAATAGTTTATCTTTTATTACGTCAGGTATCCCTACACCATTATCGGATATTTTAATAGTACAATAATCACTCTTATTATCAATAGAAATCTCTACTTTGTCGGCTTTTCCATGGACCAATGCATTTCTTAAAAGGTTATTAAAAACGGAGATTATCGCTTCATCGGCTAAAATCTTGCAGTTTCCTTCAATTCTAAATTTAATCTCTGGAAAACTTATTATTATTTCTGCAAGTTTTGTCCTGACATCATAAGACTTAAGTTCCCCGCCTGTTGAAATTGCCGTTTCTAGGTCTCTCATCTTATTTACAAGCTCAACACTTTTTTCAATTGCCGAAAGAGCCCTATTTTTTAAGGCAATATCTTCAGTTTTCATCATTTCTAGTGACAGCATTATAACTGTGATATTGTTCAGGATATCATGCCTTAGGATCTTGTTTAAGACCCTTAAAGCTTGGTTCAACTCTATTATTTTTTCCTCTCGGAAATGTTTTTCATTCACATCAGTCATTAAATGAACAAAAAAGCAGTTCCCTCCCACTAAGATCTTACTAACACTAACGTCGTACCATCTTTTCGTAATTGCGTCATCAAAAAAAGTTGTATCGCCAGCTACTCCATCTTTAACGCAATTCATTACGCAAAAATCCGGAGCTATAGGTGTTTTATGATGGACTTCATAGCACTTCTTTCCAATAACGTTTCCATATTTCTCTTTGACTTTCTTATTTGCAATCAATACGGTATTTTTGTCGTTCAAGACCATTACATAGGTATCAATTTGATCGAATATCTCTTCCATCAAAGTCTGTTTTTCAATGTTCTTGAGCTCTTTTGCTTTCATAGAAATGCCTACTTCAAATCAATAATAAGTAAATTAGAATATTATAAATATATTTGGACTATTATTTAAAGCTAATTATCCAAAAATACTTTAAAATTTTTAGGTATTTTATGCTGCGCTACTGGGTACTGTTTTTCATATGGTCTTTTGCATATTCATAGGCTTTCTTTATTCTCGTGTTGTACTTACTCTTCTGCTCAACTAGCTCTTCAAAGCTGTTCTCATCCATATGTTCTTTTATCTGTTTCATTTCACGCATGAATATATTCAAATTATGAATTGCAAGATAGGCCTGCGGAACACTTGTCGCCCCAAGAAAATCTTCCATTCCTAGTTCTTTGCAGATAAAGCAATCGCACTCTGGGATGCTCCCTGTTTTTCTCATTCTGACCCTTTTCAAAGTTTGCGGGTGTATGTACTCCTTGTAAATCGACGCTACAAGATAGGTCCAAGAATCCATGGTCTCAACACCCATAAAGCTCAATGCATATAGCATTGGAAATCCTGTGACCCCAAATACGTGGAGGGGTTTTTCCCGCTCATGTGCATGCATTTTTGCGCTGTGTATTAATTCAATAAGTGTCTTAAAGTCATTTTTTCTAGGTACGAGGGAGCCCATAGCATACCCATCAAAACCACTACTAAGCTTTGAAAAATACCAGTCTATTTCTTTTTTTGAAAATCCGTGAACGCAGGAGTATAAGAGCATATCTTTTCTCTCTTTATTTTCAAGAGCTAAGTTAGCGCTGTCAATACTTTTTTGAAGCATTGCCATATAGTCGGATTTTTCAACATTTAAGGTCACAGGGTAATCAAAAGTCGCGGCAATATCGGCCTCAAGTTTTTCCTGAAATCTAAGCACATCAATGGGATTCCTCTCAATCCCTTTTTTCATAGATTGGAATCCTCCTGAATCAACAAATATCGGTTTTTTTTCTTTAAAAAGCCTGTGAAATCCATATTTGACCTTTTCCTCATATTTTGTGTTTCTAACATACTCCAATGAGAAAAGGCTGGCCTCTGAAAGCTTCCAAGGCGGGGTGACTCGCTCTTCGATAAAAACGTCCCATACGCCGTATGTCAGTGCGCACACTGGTAGAAGTGCGGGTGTTTTGATGTCTCCGTGAGACGTCTTAATCCTAGAAATTGCATCCATTAAATCCGAAAAGGTTTTAATTATAGAGCTTTTTATATCTTTTTAGTGAACATGATCGATATTGAGGAAAAATTGGAACTCCTTTCTGACGAAGAAGGGGCATATGTCGGCAGAAAAAAGAGCATCTTTGAGAAGTATAAGAGCAAGGCTGCGCTATATATCGGTAAGGTTAATGAGACAGGTAAGCAGCTACAGGACTATTTCAACAAGAAGGTACTTCTTGATAGCATTAGCCCCCACGCAATATTCATCTGCGGGATGAGGGGAAGCGGCAAATCCTATACCCTTGGAGTCATCGTTGAAGAGATGGCCATGAAGAACGATGGTGTTGGCATTCTGATAATTGACCCAATGGGGATATTCTGGAGCATGAAGCAAAAGAACAAGATGGCAAACGAAGGCGAGATGCTTGAGCGCTGGGGATTAAAGCCTACAGGCATCAAAAATGTTAGAGTCTTTATCCCAAAAGGGTATGTCCACAAGGCGCCTAAAGAAACGTGGGATGATGTTTTCAAGATTAAACCTTCAGAGCTTAGAGTTGAAGACTGGTGTCTTACCTTTGATATTGAGCGATTTGACACCATGGGCCTTCTAATCGAGCGGGTAATAGAAAAAACTAAAACAGGATACACCACCATTGATGAAAAACAGATAGCAGGGCTTGGCGATGATTACGACATTGAGGACATGATTAAGACGATTGAAAACGAAGAAAGCATATCTTCCCGGGAGGGGGGATTTAAAGAAAACACCAGAAGGGCGCTAAATGCAAGGCTCACAGGAGCAATACAGTGGGGCATATTTGATAAAAAAGGGACAAAGCTAAACGACCTATCGAAGAGGGGCCAGGTTTCTGTAATTGATGTGAGCTTTTTAGAGGATAACGTCAGGGCGCTTGTTGTCGGGCTTCTTTCAAGAAACATCCTGAACACTAGGAAGGTCATCTCAAGGCAGGAAGCTATGGGGGATATTAATCTCATTGGGAATGTACCTGTGACGTGGCTTATGATAGATGAGGCCCACATACTTGTGCCTAGAGGGGGAAAGGTCACAGCAGCAACGGATAGCCTGATAGAATACGTAAGGCAGGGCAGGCAACCCGGGTGCTCAATTGTTCTTGCAACACAGCAGCCCTCGGCAATCGATTCAAGGATATTGTCTCAAGTTGATTTGCTAATATGCCATAAATTAGTCTATCAGGACGATATCAAGGCGGTGCTCCAGAGGATGCCCTCTGAGATCCCAAATAAGCTTTCTGATTTTAGGTTCATAAGATCACTTCCTATAGGAAGTGCTATCATCGGTGACAAGGAGGAGTCGACATCCAGGGCTTTTTTAATCTCAGTAAGGCCGAGGATAAGTCAGCATGAGGGGAGAGAAAGGCAGCCCATGCTTGACATCGATCCAGAGCTCATGAAGAAAAATGTTAAGAATCTTATAATAGAAAAATACCGGCAGAAGCGGCCGCTTGCTGAGATGGAGGAAGTCGTGAACATAGCAAACGAGGAGTATAAGCTCAAGTTCTCGTTTGAGGATATTATAGAGGAGCTAAGAATAGATGGCGAGTTTGATACAATAGATGAAGTAATGCCAAAACCCCAGCCAAAGCCAGTTGTAATTGACATACCGATGATTGATGAGGAAGAGGATTCTCTAGAAGAAGTTGAAATTATCGATGAGTTTGAACCTGAATATGGTGTGACAGGTGAAGCCGCATTTAAGGGAGTAAAGATAGCGCCAGTGATATCCTCTGAAATTGATTATGAAGCTATGAGAGAGATTGCATTAAAAAGCAGAAAAAAAATATCATTGAGGTCGGAGGAGATAAAGGAGGTAGTCCCTATTTACTATCCGCTTATCATGGTATTTTTTGATTATATGCCAAAGAAGGGCAGTTACAAGAGCATGTCATGTTTCTTTGACGGCATTACAGGAGAGCTTGTTATCTGGGACGGAAAGATCTCAAGGACTGTAGGATTTACAGAAATCTATAAACTTAAACCCGATGAGAAATGGTTTTTAGATTACCTTATTGACAGAGAAAATCCAACAGTTTCAGAAATAAAAAAAGAAACTGGGTTCACCCCTAGAAGAACACATTCTTTAATATCGGCTCTTGAAGCAAAAGGGCTTTTAGAGTATAAGCAGAACGGCAGCAATCTAAGCGTCAAACCAAAGATTAAATTTAAATTGGTCAAGGGATTTGAGGATAAAAAACTTAAAAAACTGGATGTTTCTCTTAAGAGCAAGGAGATAACAGGCCGGGTAATTGAATCGCTTATCTCAAAAAATGACGTGTCTAGGGGGATTGAAACACTGGGAAACGCCAAGATATGGCGGACTGAGGAAGTTTATCTCCCCTACTGGCTTGTTGTATATAGAAACTCAAAAGGCAAGGAAAGGCGTGAAGTCTTTGAAGCGTTCAAAGGCAAGAAGGAGGAGCATATTAGGGACATCGTATTAATGAGGGTATGATCATGCAGATAGAAATCGATGGCAATAAGATTGAGGCAAAGGACGGGGCCGCATTAAAGGAGATTTTTTCTGATAATAATATCTCTTACCTAAAAGGGACTACAATTGGGGTAATAAAGAAGGAGAAGGAGACGTCTTCATACCTTGACGAGTTTCTCGTAAAAACGACCAAAGGCTCGTTTGTCATTAAAATTAATGACACTGAAGAGGGAAGGCTGTTTAAAAAAATATCAAAACAGTTTGAAAAAAAGGGTGTTAGGTGGAAGACTTCAACACTTATTGCGATAGGTTCAGTTCCTACAGATTTAAAGCCTACAAAGGAGGAGCAGACCTACTACCCCTGGGATGTTTTTTTCACTCTCGCTGGATTTGATAATAACACCACATATATTGTCCTTTCTAAAAAGATACAGAAAGGAAGCTATGGGACCAAAAATACTCTTGGGAAAATAACCCAAGGGAGGCATGTCCTAGCTCTGATTGAAGAGGAAGATGAGATTAACTCAATTGAGCCAGTTGAAGTTTTCACCGTCGAGAAAGACTTTGAGACCACAGCTGACCTCTCCTATAAGCCAAAGAATGGGGAAAGAATATTTACCCACATCAAAATTAAACTTCAAGATAATACACCTATGGCGATGGAGCACATATTCTCGCTTACTAAAGATGGCCAAATTACTGTTGATGATGTAAATGAGTCATATGTAGCTTCACAGAGTTTGATAGGTTTTGACGTACAAAATGAGAACTCCAATCTAAGAAAAAGGAACTCTGTTTCAGTCAGAACTGAAGGCAAGGACACAGGTGCAGTCTACATCTACAAAAAGGAAAGAATTACCACGCCAAATCACTCCGTTGCCGGCATGATTGTTTCAGGGTCAGAACTAATCGAGATGTTAAAAAAAGGAGACAAAATTGCAGTAAAGACCATGCCCTTAAGTCTATCCCTTCTCGGGCTTACTCAGAAAGAAGCCGAAGGAAAGCTCAAGGCAGAAGGCATCAAACAGGAAAGAACTGGCGATACATCTGACGATGCTTTTATAGTCGAGCAGGAGCCCCCGTACACCTCTGAAGTCATAAAAAACAAATCGGCAAAAACTTTAGGCATTGATAGAAACAAAATCATTGAAATTGAGCTGTACGAAGATGTGGCCCCAAACACAGTAAAATACTTCAGGAAGATCACAGGCCTTGTCAACAAACCTATTGGGAAGCTCGATATTCAGTTTGCGCACCCCACAGTTTCTCTGGTCGCATTTGAAGGGGGCAGCGTTGAGGCTGGAGGGCTCACCCCTGAAAATACGCCGATTAATGTATCAAAGAGGGGGGATGTTGGCGTCACAAACATGTCAAGACAGCACAAGGGGCTTATTGGGGTCAGATTGAAAGAGGATAAGGCATACGGCCCGACTGGCGAAGAGTTTGACGGTACAAATCTTGTTGGCAAAATTGACCTCGACAAAGTTAAAATTGATTTTAATAATGAAAAATCTATTTATATAAAGGAAATCAGGAAATGACGTTTCTTGTCGATATAATATTTCACTAATACCGAAATATTTATATATATTTTATTTTCCATCTATTACATCGTACCGATTATATCTCTTTTATCAGTAGTAAGTCGTCTTTGTTAGAGGAGGAATTAAATGAAGCCTAGTAAATCTGTAGGTATTGTAGGCTATGGTGCTTATGTCCCAAAATACAGGATACAGAACACGGAAATTGCGAGGGTATGGGGAAATGACCCAAATCTTGTGCCAATTAGAGAGAAATCAGTTCCAGGTGCCGATGAGGATTCTGTCACGATAGCCATTGAAATAGCCAGAAACGCCTTATTGAGGGCTGGCATAGATCCAAAAGACTTGAGAGCAGTTTGGGTTGGTACAGAATCCAAACCTTATGCCGTTAAACCGACTTCTACAATAGTAGCAGAAGCTATTGCAGCCACACCATTTGTCAATGCTGCAGACTGGGAGTTTGCATGTAAAGCGGGGAGTGAAACAGTCCAGGCATGCATAGCATATGTGGGCTCCGGTATGGCAAAATACGCCCTTGGCATTGGTGTCGATACAGCCCAAGGGGCACCAAGCGATGCTCTTGAATATACTGCCGCCGCAGGTGGAGCTGGATACATTATAGGAAGTGCTAAAGAAAGCTTAGCTGTTATTGAAGGTTCACTATCTTATGTTACAGATACACCAGACTTCTGGAGGAGGCAGCACGAGCATTATCCAAAGCATGGGAATAGGTTTACAGGAGAGCCTTCATACTTCAAGCATGTCGTCAGCAGTTCAAAGGCGCTTATGGAGGAGCTTGGAACAAAACCAGAGGATTACAACTATGCCGTATTCCACCAGCCAAACAGAAAGTTTCCGCTGGAAGCTGCAAAGATACTTGGATTCCCAAAGGAAAAAGTCATTGATGGTTTAGTTTCACCTTATATTGGTAATACATACGCCGGCTCTGCTCTATTGGGGCTTGCCGCAGTTCTTGACAAGGCAAAAGCCGGGGATAAGATCTTCTGCACATCTTATGGGTCTGGCGCAGGGAGCGATTCATTTTCACTTGAAGTAACTGACAAACTTTCTGATAGGAAGGTAAAGGCCCCTTCAGTCAAATCCTATATTGAAAGAAGGGAAGAGATCGACTATGCACGTTATGCAAGGTATAGAAAGAAGATAAGGATGTGAACAAATGGACGATAATGTTGCCGTAATTGGAGTTGGACTTGGAAAAGTTGGAGAGCACTGGGAAAAATCATTGAGAGACCTTGCAATAGAGTCTATATGGATGGCATTTGAGGACAGCGGTATAGACAAAGTCGATGCCCTTTATGTTGGAAACATGTCATCTGGGCCGTTTGTAGAACAGGAACACATTGGTGCATTGATAGCTGATTTTGCCGGGCTTGGGCCTATACCTGCCGTTAAAGTGGAGGCAGCATGCGGTTCAGGCGGAGCCGCTTTTATTGAAGGGTATATGGGTGTAAAGTCAGGGATGTATGATTATGTTCTTGTCACAGGTGTAGAAAAGATGACAGACGTCCTTCCATCAAAAACTACCTCAATTCTTGCAAATGCATCAGACAGGGATTATGAGGCATTTCATGGAGTTTCGTTTGTAGCACTAAACGCCCTCGTCATGAGGCGTTACATGCACGAGTTTAATGTAAAAAGGGAAGATCTTTCAATATTCCCCGTCATATCTCACAAAAATGCACCTTTCAGCAAACATGCCATGTACAGGAAGGAAATCTCTCTTGAGGCTGTAATGAATTCACCAATAATAGCCGAACCGCTTTCCCTTATGGACTGCGCCCCAATTTGTGATGGCGCAGCATCTGTAATTCTCTGCTCTGAGAAAAAGGCCAGGGAGTTTACCGATGCCCCAATTATAGTATCCGGAGTTGGCCTTGCAACTGACACTTTAGGCGTGCACGATAGAAAGCACATGACCACCCTTTCTGCAGCAGTTGAAGCCAGCAAGAAGGCCTACAGGATGGCAGGTGTCACTCCAAAGGACATTGACATCGCTGAAATTCACGATGCATTTTCTATTATGAGCGCCCTCTCCATAGAAGACATGGGATTTGCAAAGAAAGGCCAGGGTACAAAGATGGCTTTAGAAGGCCAGCATTATATTGGAGGAGATCTCCCGATAAATCTTTACGGCGGCCTCAAGGCAAGAGGGCACCCTGTCGGTGCAACAGGCGTTTACCAGATAGGAGAGCTTGTTTATAGCCTTAGAGGCGATGGCCGAGTTGACGCTGAAAGAGGATTGGCTGAAAATATAGGTGGCAGTGGGGCAACAATATCTGTATGTGTTCTTGAGAGGGGTGATTAGGATGGATGTACCAAGGCATTGGAGAGAACAAGTTAGGAGATACAGGCTTGTAGGTTCAAAGTGTAAGGATTGCGAAAAATTATCTTTCCCTTACAGAAAAGTTTGCCCTAAGTGCAGGGGCAGAAATCATGAAGATTACCAGCTTATCGGTAGAGGTAAGATATTATCTTTTACAAACATCAACAGCCCTCCAAAGGAGCACAAGTATAATCTCCCATTTGCAGTGGCCCTGATAGAGCTTATGGAAGGTCCTGTAATAACTGCCCAGATAACTGATGCCAGGGCAGAAGAACTTGAGATTGGCATGGAAGTCGAAATGGTCACAAGGAAGATAATGGAATACAATGACGATGGCATAATATGCTATGGCTATAAATTCAGGCCGATAGTTGAATATGCCCATCCATGAGTGGATCAGATGAATAAAGAAGAGATTTTGAACAAGATACTTAATGGCGAGATAAAGATATACCAGATTGAAAATTATACTAAGACCCCCGCAGAAGCTGTTGAAATAAGGAGAGAGGCAATTCAAAAAATAAAAAATGTAACTCTGGATTACATCGGCAGATATTCTCTTAATCCCGACAATCTTTTTGGCAAGAACATAGAAAACATGATTGGCGCTGTTCAGGTGCCAAT
The DNA here is from genome assembly GCA_035362715.1 of Methanofastidiosum sp. NCBI lineage: Archaea > Methanobacteriati > Methanobacteriota > Candidatus Methanofastidiosia > Candidatus Methanofastidiosales > Candidatus Methanofastidiosaceae > Candidatus Methanofastidiosum > Methanofastidiosum sp. Next base: position 183,395 of record DAOSDU010000001.1, on the reverse strand, counting down.
GGGGGTTATAGGGCCTTTAAAGGTCAACGGTAATTATGCAAATGGCGAGTTTTATGTCCCCATGGCTACATCAGAAGGGGCACTTCTTGCAAGCGCGAACAGAGGCGCTTCTGTTATTACTTCATCTGGCGGGGCCGTAACAACAATATTTAGAAACGGCATGACAAGAGCTCCCGTTATTAAGTTAGAATCTTCCAGAGACTATTACAAAATAACTGAGTTCCTCCACAAGAACTTTGATAAAATCAAGAAGGAAGCTGAAAAAGATTCCCGATTCAGAAAGCTTGAGAGGATAGTTCCTTACCTTGTGGGAAGGAATCTTTTTTTAAGATTTGTATATGACACAGGGGATTCTATGGGGATGAACGGTGTTACAATCGGAACAGACGCCGCTTTGAAAATGATTGAAGATAAATTCCCAGAGATAAAGTGTGTTTCACTCTCAGGAAATCTTTGCACTGATAAAAAATCTTCGGCGATAAATCTAATCGAAGGGAGAGGCATAAGCATTACAGCTGAAGTCGTGATACCACATAAGGTAATCCAGACTAAACTCAAGACAGATGCAAATACCTTAATTGATGTTAACTATAGAAAAAATTTCCTTGGCTCAGCCCAAGCTGGGTCCTATGGATTCAACGCACATTTTGCAAATATTGTCGCCGCAATCTTTCTAGCTACTGGCCAAGACATTGCCCAGGTAGTTGAAGGGAGTCAGGGATTTACTACAGTTGAAGAGGATAAAAACGGAGTATACTTTGCCGTTACACTTCCCTCTCTTGAAGTTGCAACTGTTGGCGGCGGAACTAAGATCGAGACGCAAAAAGAAGCACTTGATATACTAGGTATTTCAGGTGGCGGAAAAAATAGCGGTGACAACTCCAAGGCATTTTCAGAGATATGCGCAGCAACAGTTTTAGCCGGCGAGATATCCCTCATTGGAGCACTTTCAGCAAGGCATCTCGCAAAGGCGCATATAGAATATGGACGGTAAAAGGATTTTTTATTGGACAAATGTCCTATTATTATTCTTTCTTAAGTTGAAATAATCATTTAATGATAAACTTTATAAAAGATTTAAATTTCTTTTCTACATTATTACGGTGATTCTTTTGATTCATGTCAACTCAAACTATTGCAAGGGGTGTCTTTTGTGTATGGAATACTGCCCAAAAAAAGTTTATGTGAAGTCTGAAAAATTAAGTAAAAAAGGAGTGTTCCCCCCAGAAGTAAAGTACCCTGAAAATTGTATCAAATGCCACTTATGTGAATTGATGTGTCCTGACTTTGCAATTATTGTGGAGGATAAAGATGACAAATGACGTTATTAGACTTTTAGGTAAAAAAAATCTTTTCATACAGGGGGATGACGCCGCTGTTTATGGTGCATTAATCGCAGACTGCAGATTCTTTGCAGGATACCCTATCACACCGGCCACTGAAGTTGCCGAAGGCATGGCATTGTGGATGCCAAGACTTGGTGGCGTTTATGTTCAGATGGAAGATGAGATAGCAAGTATAGCCGCCGTCATCGGGGCATCATGTACCGGGGTAAAATCAATGACTGCAACAAGCGGCCCTGGATTTTCACTGATGCAGGAGTGCATAGGTTACGCATGCATGGCGGAAATACCATGCGTCATTGTAAATGTCCAGAGAGGTGGCCCAAGTACAGGCCAGCCTACAGAAGCAGCCCAGGGTGATGTAATGCAGGCAATGTGGGGCACACACGGGGATCATCAGATAATTGCACTGGCACCAAAATCAGTCCAGGAGACACTTGACCTAACTATTGAAGCATTTAATCTATCTGAAGATTATAGGGTTCCAGTTATTCTTCTATTGGATGCTGAAATTGGGCATATGAGGGAAAAAGTTGTCTTGCCTGAAGTTGTAAATGTCAAGGTGGATGAGAGGGTTCCCGCTACGATAGGGCCCGATAAATATAGGCCATACAGGACTGGGTTCACAAGAACCTCTAAAGTTCCTGAATTCGCGCCATTTGGCTCAGGTTATAGGACGTATGTCACGGGGCTCACACACGACAAGAGAGGGTTTCCTGTCACGACATCTGCTGAAGTGCACGAGGAACTTGTCAGAAGGTTAGTTGAGAAAGTTCAGGATGACATGGATATTATATGGTATCATGAAGATTCATTCCTTGAAGATGCGGAAATTATTGTTGTCTCATATGGTACAACTGCAAGGCCTGCGGTCAGCGCTGTTAAGATGGCCAGAAAGAATGGAATAAAGGTGGGTCATGTTAGACTTATCACAATTTGGCCTTTCAATTATGAAAAGATGAAGGAACTTTTAAAAAATGCCCACACAGTTATTGTCCCTGAGATGAATCTTGGGCAGATGGTTCACCCCATAAGAGAAGCTGTCGGCAAGAATACAAAAGTTATTTCTGCACCAAAAATTGGCGGTGCAATCCATACACCTTACGATATCTTAAAATTTATAGAGGGGGAAAAATATTGAGTTTTATTTCTAATGATATCATCATAGATAAATACCTTAGGAAGGATATGCTTCCAACAATATTCTGCACCGGTTGCGGGATAGGGAGCGTAATGAACTTTTCCCTTCGTGCTATTCACGACCTTAACATTGATATGAATAAGACTGTTTTTGTATCAGGGATAGGATGCTCATCTCGTGTACCTGGGTATATATACTCTGATGGCCTGCACTCACTCCACGGAAGGGCAATCGCTTACGCAACGGGGGTTAAACTTGCAAATCCAGAATTAAAGGTCATAGTATTCACTGGCGATGGGGACTGTGGCGCCATAGGGGGGAATCATTTTCTTCACGCAATAAGGAGAAATGTGGATATAACTGTTATCTCAATAAATAATTTCATATACGGGATGACAGGGGGACAGGTAGCTCCAACAACACCTCTAAAATCAAAGACGACAACAACGCCCTATGGGAACATCGAGTACCCCATAGATCTTTCAATGACGGCCAAGGTAATAGGAGCCCCATATGTGGCCAGATGGACCACAGCACACCCTGTCCAATGTATAAATTCAATAAAAAAGGCCCTCCAAAAAACTGGATTCTCTTTTGTCGAAGTTTTATCTCCGTGCCCAACATCATATGGCAGACTAAATAAAATGGGAACGGCTCTTGATCTGACAAAGCATTTCAAGGAATCAACAATCAACGTCAAACTTTATGAAAAAATGTTGGCCGAGGGCAAAACTACCGATAAGATGGTGATAGGGGATCTTGTCGACATTGAAAAAGAGGACTTTAACACCAAGTATAAAAAATTCTGCGGTGAATTAAAATGAAGGCAGGTATAAGAATAAGCGGATTTGGTGGCCAAGGGATAATACTGTCCGGTGTTATTGTGGGCAAGGCTGCTGTATTTGACGGTTTCAATGCAGTTCAGACACAGTCTTATGGGCCGGAGGCAAGAGGTGGCTCGACACGTTCTGAGGTAGTTGTCTCTGATGAGGAGATTGACTATCCAAAAGTAGAATCTGCCTCAGTTTCAATAATAATGAGCCAAGAAGCATTCTTTAAGTACGCATCAAGGACAAAAAGGGAAGGTATTATCATCTATGATCCAGAGCTAATACCTGACAATAATATAGAAGGCAACTTCAAACTTGCAGAAGTAAACGCAACTAGGATCGCATCAGAACTAGGGACAAAAATTGTGGCAAACATCGTGATGCTTGGGGCGTTCAATGAGATATGCAATCTGATATCAAGCGATGCCATGATAGAATCGATTAAGGATAGTATACCAAAAATGCTTGATTTGAATCTCAATGCATTTGAGGCCGGCAAGAAAAATGTAAGAATAATTGATAAACTATTATAAATTTTTTATTTTAAATATATGAAAAAATAATAATTGATATGAAAAATATCACACAAAAGCTTTTAAATATAATTTTAGGATACCCTATTATAATCTTTTACCGGTGTTTTATATGTCAGAATTAATAGATAAAACTAAATCAATATGTCCTGTGTGTTTTAGTGTCATTGATGCAGACATAGTTGAGGAAAAGGGCAAGGTTCTTATAAAAAAGACCTGTGCCGAGCATGGCAATTTTCAAGATATTTATTGGTCAGATTACGAAATGTTCAAAAAAGTTAAAAAATATCATATTGATGGGTCTAAACTGGATAATCCAAACACAGAAGTCAAGAAAGGATGTCCAAACGATTGTGGCCTTTGTTCAGATCACTTTACCCCAACAGTACTTTGCAATATTGATGTTACAAACAGATGTAATATGAAATGCCCTATATGTTTTGCAAACGCTCAGACAGCAGGTTATGTTCTTGAACCATCCAAAGAAGAGCTAATTGAAATGATGAAATTGGTAAGGGATGAAAAGCCAGTTCCATGCATGGTAGTCCAATTTGCAGGAGGGGAGCCAACAATTAGAGATGATCTTCCTGAGATAGTCCAAGAAGCTAAAAAATTAGGATTTACCCTTGCGCAGATTGCAACTAACGGGGTCCGCCTTGCAAAGGACCTTGATTTTTGCAAAGAACTTAGGCAGAAAGGACTTAATACTGTGTATTTGCAATTTGACGGTGTAACAGAGAAACCATACATCGCCGCTAGAGGATTCAATGCGCTCCCAATTAAACTTCAGGCCATGGATAATTTCAGAAAAGCCAATTTGACAAGTGTTGTTTTGGTGCCTACACTTGTAAAGGGTATAAATGATGACCAAGTAAGCGATTTAATCCAATTTGGTATTAAAAATATCGATATCATCAGGGGCATTAACTTCCAGCCTGTTTCATTTTCGGGTAGAATTGACACAGAAGATCTTGAGAAGATGAGGATTACAATACCTGATTTCGTTAAACTTGTTGAGGAACAGACAAATGGAGAAATACTTGCTGAAGATTTCTACTCGGCGCCCAGTGTAAATGCTTTTTCAAATTTCATTGAAGCATGGAGAAAAACTCCCCAGGTAAAGTTTACATGTCATGAACATTGTGGCGTGGCGACCTATGTATTTATCGATGATAATGGAGGGATAACACCAATCACTCACTTCATCGATGTCGATGGATTCTTTGGATTATTAAACGATTTGACAGAAAAGGTAGAAGATGGCGGGAAGATAACTAAGACACTTGCTATTGCAAAGATAACAAAAGAATTACCCCACTTAATTGATTTAAAGAAGAAACCAAAGAACCTAGATATCAAGAAACTACTATTGGGTGTATTAAAGGAAGGAGATGTCGACACCCTTGCGGAATTTAGCTACCACACATTGTTAATCGGATGCATGCACTTCCAAGACCCCTACAACTTTGATGTTGAGAGGGTGAAAAGATGCGCCATACATTATGCAGTGCCAGGCGGGAAAGTTATCCCATTCTGTACTTACAATAGTCTCCACAGGGAAAGAATCGAAAAGCAGTATGCAATTCCACTAGACGTATGGGAGAAGCAGAACAGGGACAAGAACCTTCAGTCCCAGAGGAACCTTAAATCTCTATCATTTCCTTCAAAAAAATAATATTTTCTTTATCTCCTCTTTTTTCATTTACAGGCGTTTCCATAATCATTGGGATATTTTTTAGATAATCGTGATTTACTATAGCCTTAAAGCCAGTAGGTCCTATCTTTCCAAGACCGATATGTTCATGTCGGTCCTTTTTTGAATTTAGCTCACCTTGCGAGTCGTTTAGATGTATAAGTTTTAAATTTTCTAGACCAACTACCCTATCAAAACTTGAGAGAGTATTTTCAAGCGCTTCTTCACTTGATATGTCGTATCCAGAAGTAAAAAGATGGCAAGTGTCAAGAGTAACGCCGCAGCTAAAGTTTGTGTTTTCAAGTAAGAATCTTAGCTCTTCAAAAGTTGAACCTAGAACTGAGCCGCTCCCCGAGGTGTTTTCAAAAAGCAGAGTGACGTTTCCAACATAGTCTTTTATTGAGTTGAGGGATTCACAAATCTGTGCTAGCCCTCTATCTTTACTCTGCCCTTTATGGGCACCTGGATGAATATTCAAAAACTCTAGGCCCAATCTGTTGCAGGAGATGAACTCCTTTTTTATAGAATCAATTGATTTTTCTCTCATAGCTGAATCTTCAGAAGCAAGATTTGGTAGGTATGAGTCATGGACTACTATTGGTTTAATATCTTCTTTTTGGTACTTATCTTTGAATAGATTCCCAACATCTTCGGATACTAAGTTAAATGCCCAACTTCGTGGAGAATGTGTAAATATCTGACAGCAGTTTGCACCAAGAGCTTTTGTGTTGTCAAACACCTTCAAAAATCCTTGGGCGACAGATACGTGAAAACCTATCCTGCGCATAAAAATAAGTAAAATAATTTTAATTTATTTTTCTATCTCTTCTAGAATCCTCATGCCCTTTGTGAAAGATGGCATACCTGAAGTTAATAGTACTACCCTTAGTACGTCAACTATCTCGTCAGAGGTGACACCAAGCTCCTTAATTGCAGACCTCATCTGCCTATCAGTTGCGCTCTCATCGCATCTTGATGCGGCTATTCCTATCGCAATAAGTTTCTGAGTTTTGTAGTCCAATGTTTTTCCTGTGTAAACTGCATCGTTTAATTTTATAATAGCATCATAAATCTCTGGGTACTCTGATCTGATTTTCTTCATACCCCTTCCGTAGAATACTTCTTCTTTCATTTTATCACCAAAACAATGCCATCACTTATACTTAAAAGGATTTCTATAAGTTAATTCTTTTAAGGTCAATAGCACCTTCGGGGCACTGCTCATGGCAGCAGTAGCACTTGATACATTTACTGTAGTCTATTTTCGCTGAAACTTTATCTACTGTAATCGCCTTCTCTGGGCAACTTCTCACGCATACCCCGCATCTTATGCATTTTTTCTTTATGACCTTTGGTTTTTCAATCAAAAATCTTGTGAATATGGGGAATACAATATAATTGTACAAAGAAATTGGATCGAGCGATATCTTCCCGTGATAGGTCCTTGGGAGGATAAAATCATTTATTATCGGTAACTCTCCAATAAGATTATAGTTTCCGTCAGAAAGATTATTTTCTATCGCGACTTTTAGGTAAGGTAGGTCATTATAAGTCAATCCAATAAGTCTGCATATAGCAAAATCCATTGAGAGAGGGTCCTTTGATCCCAAGACAATCTCAGTCCTCCTTGGAACGCCCCTCATAGCAGGGCCATCGCCTTCAAGTGAGACAATTCCATCCATTAACGTAAGCTCAGGCTTTGTAACATTCCAGACGTCAAGCAATGCTTTTGAAAAATCATGCACATCCCTAAATCTTGAGTGGTATCTTGTCTTTTCCATTCCAGGAACTGAACCGTACATATTTTTTACTGCACCTGAAAGAAATGTGAGTGTATGAGTCTTCATTTTTGGCAGATTAATAATTACATCAGCATCAAGCAATGGCTTTAGAATGTCCACCCTCTTTAAAATAAGCCCATTTTCAATTTCAACTGTTTGTTTAGATGTATCTGTATTAAGACAATCTGTATAGTCTTTGAAGGTGTCCCAGTATCCTGTCAATCTATAGAGGGACTTAAGCGAGTTTTTAGTAAAAGGTATCCCGCTGCCAGGGCTGTCTATAACAAATGGCTCGCCCCCGGCTTCAATTACCCTCTTGAAGACCTCAAAGGTGAAGAGGGGATGAGTCACAATGGCCTTCGAAGGAGACGAGAAAACAAGCAAATTAGGTTTCAGTGCCACCCTGTCGCCTTTTTTTACAAACCTCTCGATACCGCCCAAATCAATTAGTACTTTATCTATGGCCGCTGATAGACTTTTTTCGTAGTCAAGGGCTTTTCTAATGGATACTATTTCAGTCATGTTTCATCAGATAAGATAATCCTTCAATCAGTAGGTCAGTGATTGCACTTTCAACTTCTTTTTCAACTGGTTTTTCAGGTGGGTGTTCCATCTCAGAGGCTTTATCAAGCAATTTCCTGCTCTGGGCATCTTCATAGACAAACAGTAAGACGCCCAATAAAAGAACTATAACCCCCGCAATGCTAAGAACAACTGAGTATCCAAATCCAACTAAGAATAAAAACAGAGATGAGAAAAATAGCGTGAAAAATAGGATAATTCCATCCTCTCTTTTCCTTCGTGCATCTTCCAAAAGTCTCCTATGCTTAAGACCATAATAGTCAAGTTCCATCAAATCACCTTAAGTCCTGGAAATCTTTTTAGGATCATTCCTTCGGTCTGGAATATCCTGTTGTAATCCAAAAACCTTTTTGCGGATAAAAGCCTTTCCTTGCTCTCTGCAAAAAGCTCTACTATAACATCATCCTTTTCTACGCGGTCGCCTACCTTGTAATTCAACAATAGTCCTGCACCTTTGTCAAATGGAGTGCCTAGGACCTTTGCAACTTTGACAATTGTTGCGTTATCAACTTTAGTTATGTAACCTGAATCCTCTGACAATATAGTTTCTTTGTACTTTCCAAGTGGGATTTCTTCCGGCTTTATATCGTGATCTCCTCCTTGCGCTGCGATAATCTCTCTAAATTTTTCTAAAGCCTTTCCACTTTCAAGAATGTCCCTTGCCATGACTTTTCCTTTCCCAGCTTCTGCTTTCTTACCGAGTTCAAGGAGTATTGCTGCGAGACCAATAGCCTTTTCAGTAAGACTTCCGCTTTGCTTTCCTTCTAAGGCCATCAAAGCTTCCCTTGCCTCAAGAGCAGGGCCAACGGCGTTTCCTATCGGTTGACCTCCATAGGTAACAGCAACTTCAACATGCATTCCAAGAGACGATCCAAGGTCAGTGAAATTGGATGCAAGTTTTCTTGCATTTTCCCAGGTGTTAATCTTTGTACCCTCCCCCATAGGGATGTCAATCAAAAGGTATTCTGCACCCATTGCATATTTTTTGCTTAATACGCTTGCAAGGATAATTGGCTCTGGGTCAATGTGAAGCCTTCTTTCAACTTCAACTATCTTTTCATCTGCAGGTGTCAGATTTAAGACACCACTCCAAGCAAGACATCCGCCAGTTGTTTTGACAATTTCCTTTAATTTATCTGGAGAAAAATCAACAGGAGAGAGGACCTCTACAACATCGGCTGTACCTGCAGGCGATGTTATGGCCCTCGAAGATGTTTTAGGGATAAAAAGGCCAGAAGATGCAACTATCGGGATTGTGAGAAGGGCAGTTTTATTGCCAGGAACCCCCCCAATACTGTGGACATCCATTATTGGCCCTTTGTCAAATCTTATCATTGTACCAGTTTCTGCCATTGCACGGGTAAGATACTCTATCTCCCTTGTCGAAGTTCCAAGTATTTGAGTTGTAGTAAGAAAACTTGATATTATGACGCTATCGATATTGCCGTTTATTATGCCCCCGACAAATTTTGTGATCTCTTCTCTTGTCAGTATTTTCCCCTCTAGTTTCTTTTTTGATATATGGGCAAGCTCCGTATTTACATCAGGAAATACTTCGACTATGTCATTTTCAAAATGATTATAATGCTTTGATTTTTCTAGAGGAACCCCGATAAATCCTTCATTTATGATATCTTTTGTCAATACGGCAGATGATGAATAAGATGACTCAGATCTTTTGATAATAATTTTTTCTCCAGGATCTATTCTTTCCTTTATCGCATCCTTAACATTCAAAAAAACAATATCCTGCGTTTCCTGGATATCAAGGTACTTTATTTTAAGTTCCATAATAGTTATATTGTAAACGATTAATAAAAGAGTTACTATTTTTTCACGATTATTTTTTGAGATATTCTCAATTTTTAGCGATAATGATTCGTAACTCTTATAAATGATGATTATTCCCTACATAAGAGGGATAATATGAGGAAATTATATGCAATTTTAGTAACGTTACTTTTTGTAACAAGCGTTTTTGGTGTTGCATCAATAACGGCAACTGGCCCAACATACTCATGTAATGACTACTATAGGATTAGTAGAACTTCAGCTCACGTTGGAGATATATTAACAATATCTTTACGTGTAGAAGCTCTGGGCGATGTTAATATCGGCGATGAAACAATCAGCGACATAGTAACTGGTATTGTAGCTAATGGAGGACTGCCGTATCAAATAGGGCCTCTTGAGTTGATAAATGTAGAATATTTTGATGAAAATTGGAACTTAATACACGCAGGATTTATTCCAAGCATAACAGACCCAAAAATTAAGTGGATAACTTGGACATTTAGAGGAGCCCAACCTGGTACAATTAGTTTTACAAGCGACGAGAAAGACTGTGGCGATACAGTTACAATAACAATAAGTCCAAAATCTACACCAATGAATTTCTTCATGAAGATCATAGGCTTCGGCAAGAAAAAATAAATCTTTTATTTTATTTATATTAAATCCCTTTTTTTATAGATTCTAGATAAGCATTTAGAGATGGGGCAAATCCATTTTCTTTGGATATTCTTCTAACATCATCAAGGATGCCTGAGCCATACTGAAGTGCTTTCTTCTTGCGATAAATAATCTCAGGCGGTGCGCCCAAATCCTTTGCAATCTCTCTAAGGATATGTTTTCTTAGATCATCATCAGAATTTTTCAGATTACACTCTCTTTCAATTTGCATCCCTATTTTTTTAACTTCTTCGTCTAAAAATGGAGACATAAATTTTATACCAAAACTATCAAATATCTTGTATTCTCTCTTAGAAAGTATGCCTCCCAACTCCGCTACATCCTTGTTCCTTAAATCAATTGGATTTTCGCCTTTAGCTAAAGCCCTTCTATATTTGTCATACCCAAAAAACAATTCATCTGCACCCTGCCCAGACAGGCAAACATCAAAACTATCCTGATTTATTCTTTTTGCAACAAGGTAAAATGTAGATCCTATCAAAACATCAAGACTGTTATCCGCTCCGATTAACTCTATTGTTCTTTCAATTCCTTTTATTATCTCTCCATCCGATAACTTGATTATTTCTAAGGGGCAATCTAAAGATTTAGAAGCAATTTTTGAATAATAAAGGTCTTTTGAATTCTCATTCCCAATTGTGTAGAGTATTGGATTTGAGTATTTCTTAGCTAATGCCGAAACGATAAAACTATCTACGCCTCCAGAAAAAGACACAGGTACATATTCTTTTTTTTCTACCAATTCAGAAACAGATTTTGAAAGAGAGTTAAGAAGTAATTCTTTTAGCTGCATCAAACAACCTCATATTCTAAACTTTCACCATTCCTTGAATAAAAGAAATAGTCGCCCCTTTCATAAGGGTATCTGACTATTATATGGATCTTTCCGTAATGTGAGAAAAAATTTAGATCACCTTCAGAAGGCGAGCCATTTCTGCTTGGATGGGAGTGGACAGTACCTATGATAGTCGTGTCAAGAGGAAGGCTAAAATGAGAAATTGTAGATGAATTTTTCCCAAATATACTAAAAGGAGAAAAAACAACTTCAGAAATTACCCCTTCATTCTCTCTCAAAAAAGCAGCAAACTCATTTGGATAGGTATTTTTTGCAGCATGTGTTATGAAATCTAATAGCTCATTATCAATTCTTATCAATAGATTTCATTCCTCATCTTTATTCTCCGAATTTTCGACTCTTTCAATCTTTATTTTGAAAGGAAGTATTGGTGTTTTAATCTCCTTTTTATCTTTTATTACCTCTTCAAGTTTTAAGAAATCATTAAGTTCTTTTTCAAGTTGGCCAATCTTTCGGTCTACAAGTTTTGAAGGAGAAACAGCGGTATATGTTTCTGGGTCCCCCGGGGCCTTCTCTACTACCTTCATCTGTTCCATTGATGCTAATGATTCGCGGCAAGCGCTTGGGTATATTGCTGTTCCTTCTGCAATATTATCATACGTTGAATTGCCCTTTTTTAAAAGATATAGGTATATCTTAACCTTTGATTCGGTATCCAAAAAGAACTTTAGCATGTCCATTAATCCTTTATCCATGTCACTTTTCTCCGGAACATTGATTTTTAATTCCTTAGCATATTCTTTCATTCTTACCACCTGTCTTTTATTTATTTTTTTCTTATATATATTTTATCATCATGATTTTAGAACTACCATTTTTCCATCTTTCATGAATACTACTTCGCATTTTGAAGTAAATATGCCATTTTCAAATATACCAGGTATATCATTAAGTTCCTTTTCCATGGATTTAGGATTTTCAACAGATGTAAATAGATCAATTATGAAGTTTCCATTATCCGTCATCACAGGCCCATCTTTTTTGTCCCCCTTTCTTAACACTGGGCTCCCAAAAGAAGACAATAATTCAAAGACTTTTCTATAGGCAAGTGGGAATACTTCGATAGTCACTGGAAAAAATTTTCCAAGTTTTTCTACAAGTTTTCTCTCTTCGCAAACAACAACAAATCTATTTGCACTGTAATCAATTATCTTTTCCTGCAAAAGGGCCCCACCTCTACCTTTTAGTAGGCATAGTGTAGGGTCTACTTCATCTGCGCCATCAATTGATATATCAATATCATGTTCGTCAAGAGTTGTAATGGGGATGTTTGATTCTACCGCTAATAGCTTTGCCTGAAAAGAAGTAGGTATGCCATATATTGAGATACCTTCTTCTCTTATTCTTTTCCCAAGTTCGATTATCGTAAATGCAGTTGTACTGCCTGTTCCAAGCCCCACGACATCCCCATCTTTTACTAAAGATGCCGCGTATATGCCTACAGATTTTTTATCATCCAAGATATCTTCCAACCTTTACTTTTTTCTTAATCTGACTGAGTTCTCATAATCTTCCATGGCTTTCTCAAGTCTTTTCATATCGTCAATTAGATCCTTTGTACTATCTACTTTGCCATATGGGCGGTATCTGCTAGTTGGCTCTTCCCTTCTAAGAGGCCTTTCTCTCTCAACTGGCGCAGGAGGGATAGGTCTTGGCCTAACTGTTCTATCGGGTGGGGGAGATCTTTCATCACATTCCTCTTTCTTGGCGATAGCTTTGGCATGTCTACTATTTCTTATTCTTATTAAATGTCTCCAGTTGGCTAAATACTCAAGTATAATATCTACACCGCTCAATATGGTAAAGGCTATAAGGATGACACCAAGATTTGAATTACCCCAAGCACCCATCTTTTCCCAAGGAGTTGGTTCTGGCTGACCCTTCACAGCCTCAATGAATACACTAGTTGGTGGTGCAGAGTAATAGACGATGAAAGATTTAACCCTCTCAGTTGTTTCTGGTGTAACTGTAGTTATTGTGTAATCATCAGGAACTTTAATTCCATTAATTGCTGCGTCCCCATATGGGTATGAAAAAGATAGACTAATGTTATTATTTTCGTGTAATATTGAAGGGTCATTTGTACCCTTATCAAAGACAATCCAAAATTCACCATAAAAAGAATCAACTGTCGCGTTTAGGGGTAACTGGTAATAATAATCCCCAACTCTTTTGTATGTAAGAGTCAAAAGTGATATTTTCCTATTTACATCTCCGTCTCTTAAAAAATAAGATTGGCTAGCGTTCATATAAAGTGGCTTAATTGAGCTCACTACCCCCTTGGCCTCGGCAGGCTCAAGGAAAAACCTTTTTGACCTGTCAGGATCATTGACTAAAGAAATTTCCATTTTATCTATTCCAGAATTTCTTGGAATGTAAACATTCATCTTTAGTGTAATTGTTTCTTTGTCTATAATAAATCTGACATCTGAAAGCCTAAGATTTTCATCTGGCCTTACTGTTCCTTCTGTTCCTAAAAACTTCATCTGAAATCTATAATGCTGAGAACTTGAACCATTTTCGGCTAAGACATAAGCCATAAACAACGTTAAGGTAAAAAAAATAAGAGAAAGTGAAATACCCACCCTGAGTTTCCTGTCCATAAACAGCATTTTGGAAAAGAATATTTAAATCTTTCTAAAAAGATTAAACTATCGTCTATAATCTATAACAAATACTGTATATAACGATGATAATTAATAATTAATTATCAGTTTTTACAAATATTTATATAGATATTTTTTTAGTATTAGTAGAAACAAGTGATATTATGAGTAAAAATATAATTGCAATACTCGGCATACTTATCCTTATTCTCGGGGCGGCATCTTATTTGATGTTCACTGAAAATAAGGATTTGAAGGATGATATTGAAACGCTTACTATGGAAAAAAATCTCGTCACAGATGAGAGGGATAATCTAAAAACACAGATGGAAACAATGATCCCAATTTCAGAGAAAAATGCATTGAAGCTAGTAGATGCTTATATCTGGGAGAATGGGCAGAAGATAGCAGACACAAGATCATATTCATTTCACCCTTACAGCCCAACATACAAGATAGCCGACAAAGGTACTTACTATGAAATAGAAGTTTTGAGAGGAATTGGAAAACTTGAAGGAAATAATCTCACTGTAAGCTACCACGCCTTAAAATTTGAGGTTAGCAAAAATACAGGAGAAGTAGTTTACAAAGGGATGGCAGAATCAGGTTTCCCAAACACCGTTTACATAAGAGTTTCTTAAGGATGGCCCTGAAACAATATATTCAGACAATTAATACAATAAGTTTTCTTTTTTTCATCTATGTCGTAGATATCTTTTGAAATGTTCATTGCGCACCCAGGGGTCTTACAGTGGTCAAGCCCAAGAGTATGGCCAAGTTCATGCATGGCTTCTTTTAATGCTCTTTCCTTAATGAGAAAACTGCTCTTGAAGTGATTTTCTAGGGGGGCTGTCGATATAATTGCTATTTCTTTCCCGACTTCCGCCTCTCCAAATAAGGTTCCCGTAAATCCTTGCTTGAATATCTCAACATCTACGATAACTAATACCTTTATTAGCGCATCTAACTTTCCTACTTTTTTTAATGACTCTTCTCGCTTTTTCTGGCCATAGGCAAATAAGGTGTGCGTATTATACTTTCCAATATGGGATGTGTAGGCTCCACTTGGGATATGATCAATTTCAATGCTGCTCCCTGAATTAGAAAAAAAACAAGTTGCTTTTATCCCAAGTTCCCAAAGAAGGTTTTGTAATTCTTTCTGAAACTCTAAGAGAAATTTTTTTTCGAAGTTACCTGCAGCAGCCATTCTGATAAAGACTGGTTTATAAGTCATTAGTGTCCCATGAATGAGGCAACTTAAAAGTTTTACTATAATGGGCTTTTAGCTTCTTTACACTAAACCATAAAAATCAAATCACCCCTAATCAGTATATGAAACGATTCATAGTCTTTGAGGGCATAGATGCATCAGGGAAAGAAACACAGGCAAAATTACTATCCTCATTTTTTAAAAAGAAAGGTTTTGATGTCCTATTGACTCACGAGCCCATATATGAGGAGCCTATTGGAAAAGTCATTAAATCAAATCTAGAAAAAAAGATCTCTCTTGCGTCTGAAACAATTGCAATGCTCTATGCTGCCGACAGGCACGAACATTATCTCAAAGTAAAGAAGGCACTAAATGAAGATAAGATTGTGATATCTGATAGATATAAATATTCTAATATGGCATACCAAGGTGCGAATGGAGTTGATCCTAAATGGATTGAAGAGATAGAGAAATATTCTCTTGATCCTGATATGGTATTCTATATCCGCGTGAGACCCGAATCTGCTATGAAAAGGAGAAAAGAAAAAGACCTTTACGAAGAAAATTTTGATTTTCAAAAGAAAGTTTTTGATATATATGAAAGTCTATCAAAAAAATACAAATTCATCATAATTGATGGGGAAATGAGCATAGAAGATATCCATAAGAACATATTAAAATATTTAGAATAATTACTTGTAAGAAGGCTTTACGACATGCTTCATTGTATCCTTAAACTGTTTTAGATCACGAAGAACTATCGAAAGATCCTGATTTTCAATTTCTTTTGGGAGTTTAATAAGCCAAAACTCACCTAAATGAAAACTTTTATAAGCAGTGCTACGAAATCACCATTGGTGCTATGGTGATAAAATGAAAGTAACAACGATTGATTTTGATAACATATCCTCAGAAGATTTATCTAAAAGACTTTCTGAGTTTCATGGGCATCTCGGGCCTTATCTGGTGCTTGGTGCAAAAATGGGCATCTTTGCGAAAAAGACCCTTAGTAGCTCTCCGTTTGAGATTTCTGCCGAGATTACAATGCCCCTAAAGCCACCTCTATCTTGTACAATTGATGGGATACAGTTCACATCAGGTGCAACAACTGGGAAGGCGAATCTAAAAGTGTCCGATGGTTTACCAATAAAGATTGTTTTTTATAAAGGCACTGAAGGCATTGCCATTATCCCCAAAAAAGATGTACTAGATGAAATTAGACATCATGTTGGGCATGACGATCTTGAAATGCTTGCCGAAGAGATTATGGGTAAAGATTATACTGAACTTTTTGAGGTTCAAAAATGGACAAAGCAATAGAGCTAAATGCAGTAGACACAACATACGAAGGAGAAAAAATTCCTTGTTTAAAAAATATCTCGCTTAATATAAACAAAGGCGAATTCATAGCTGTGATTGGCCCAAATGGCGCCGGCAAAACAACCCTGCTTGAAACTATCAACGGGCTCCTTGAATCCAACAGTGGCGAGGTCAAGGTACTGGGAAAAGCTTTGAGAGGGGATGGGAATAGTATAAGAAAATATGTTGGCTACGTCCCTCAGGATTATTCTATTGACGAGCTAACTCCATTTTTAGTTTCAGATGTTGTTTTAATGGGAAGATATGGAAAGATTGGCCTATTGAAACCAATAACAAAAAAGGATAAAGAAATTGCGAGCAACATGATGGAGTATATGGGTATCAATAGTATTTCAAAAAGACCCATCGGAAAACTCTCAGGTGGCCAAGCACAGAAAGTAATGATTGCAAGGGCACTTGCAAAGGAACCAGAGATTATACTAATGGACGAACCTTTTTCAAATCTTGACTTTGAAGCAAGAAGAGAAGTTTCAGAAAAACTTATCCATTTTCATAAAAGCAAAGGCATGACCTTTGTGATCGTTATCCATGATATAGCCTCGATTCCAAAATCATGCAACAGAGTCATTGTGATGGACAATGGGAGGATTGTTGCTGACGGCAATAAAGAGGATATCTTAAAACCAGAGCTTCTTGAGATGGGATACAAGGGAATGGTATGCTAGACTTCTTTTCTACAAAAATAATTCTTTTTGCGATTATAGGCGCTGTTTTAACTGGCTATACCTGTTCTTTGATGGGCACATTCGTTGTGAGGATGAATCTTTCTTCTCTGGGATTTGCCATGTCCCACGCAGCATTTGCAGGTGCAGCCCTTGGTTTATTCTTAAGGAAGGATCCTTTAATTTTTGCACTATTATTTTCTACTTTTGTTTCGCTGGCTCTAGGGCCTTTGGCTGACAAAGCAAAGCTAAAGACGGATGTTGTAATTGGGGTAATATTTTCTTTATCAATGGCAATAGGATTATTGTTTCTGAATTTATCTCCCGACACGGCCATGTCAAGCACTGCTATGAGCATACTATGGGGTAGCGTATTAGGAATGACAACAGCCGACATCATTTATTTGTTAATCATCACAGTTATTGCAATATTATTTGTAGTAATGTTCTTTAAAGAGATCAACGCAATTTTATTTGACAGAAAACTTGCAAGGTCCTCAGGAATAAACGATAAGCCCTTTTATTACCTGATTCTTATTTTAACAAGCCTAACAGTGGCATTTTCATTAAAACTTGTTGGTGGGCTATTGGTATTTGCTCTGATGATAAATCCCACCTCTTCAGTATACCAGTTTTCGTATGACATGAAGAAGATAATAATCTTCTCGCCTATAGTAGGGGTGGTATCGTGTCTTTTAGGAATGCTGATGTCATTTTCCTTTGATTTGCCGACAGGCTCATCAATTGCCATAGTGTGTTCGGCAATATTTGGAATATCTGTTCTTATCTCTCCAAAAAGAAGAAAAGGCTAAATATTAGCAAAGATATTTATATTTGTAGATTTATAATTATGGCATGACAATAGTTTTATCGGTACTTAATGAAGGAGAAGTATTTATCGTAAAAGAAATTGACCCAAAAGTGATTAGTTACCTAGAGAGAAACATTGAAGGGCTCATGATAAAAACTGATAACTTGCAAGGTGTAGCTGGAATGAAGTATATCACGTTCCCAAAAGGCTACAAGATAAAAGCTGAGGATAAATTAATCAAAATTAGTTTTCCAGAAGGCAAGATAAAAAAAGGGCCAATTAATATTCTCTATTAGTATCTAAATAGGTCCTTCTCTTTTTCTCTTAATAGTTCTTTTGAAGAACCTTCGCCTTTTAGGTATCTTGCGCCCCTAATAACTACAACTGGGATTCCTTCGTCTGCTTGCCCCATGAGAAGTGATGCTGCCGAAGCCGCTTCGTCTGCAGTTGCTATTATCGAAGATTTTAACTCATACCCATATAGGTCCTTTTCCCCAGCCCTTTTCCACAAAGGCTTCATGCCTGAAACGCCTATTGCAACTCCAATAGCACCGCTTCTAAAGGGTCTTCCTTGGGTATCTGATATAATTATGGCCACATCTTTCCCAGTTATCTTTTTCAATGAAATCCTAATTTTATCTGCTTCTTGATCCGGATCTTTTGGCAGAAGCCCGACAAACGATTCATCCCCGCAGACATTTGAAACATCTATGCCAGCGCTTGCGCATATATTTCCATCTTTAGTCTCAACTACAATAACTGTGTCGCCAGTTTTCAGCACTTCCTTTGATTCATCAAGAATAAGTTGCACTAGCCTTGGATCTTTTCCAGTTTTTTTAGAGAGTTCCATAGCTTTATTGCCCGGCTTTATTTTTTTGATATCTATGATTCTCCCTTGCGCTTTTGAAACGACAGTTTCACAGATGACAATAATATCATTATCTTTTAGTTTAATTCTTTGAGAAATAATCTTCGCAAGGTCATCTTTTTCTTTAATAAGCGGTATGTCTAAAACTGGTATTATTCTTATTTCCTCTGTCAGCTATTTCACTCTCTTAAACATTTAATCTTTAGCTTGCTTTTCAGACCTATTAATTATCCTTTGTTTTTAAGATATTTGGCCGCTTTTGTATGCCTAAGTAACTCGATGAAATAATATCAATATATTTTAAGAAAAGTATAAAATAAAAAGTCTATGCAATTGTTGCTAGAACATCACCAGTTTGTACGATATCGCCTTCTTTTACAAAGACCTTCTGTAGGACACCGGATGCGGGAGACACAATTTCATTTTCCATCTTCATTGCAGATATGATGAAAACGACTGAATCCTTTTTCACAGGCTTTCCTATCTCTCCAACTATTTTTAGGATAGCTCCTGGTAAAGGAGCCTTCAAAGAGACGCCCCCATTAGGCTGTGGTTGCTGTTTTACTGGTTGAGTTTTTGTGATTTCTTTAGGCGCTGCTTTTTCTATTTCTTTGTGCTCAACTTTTGGTTTTGCCACATGATTTTTTCTTTTTTCAAAGAAGGCCAGTGCGATCTCAGGAAAAAGTGCATAAGAAAGTACATCTTCTTCCTTCTCGATTTTGTCCTTTACCTCGTCTTTGAATTTCTGGTAAGAAGGATTCTTTAAATCGGGAGATTTTTCATAAGAAACCTTTTCGTTCCCAATTATGAGCTTTTGGATATCTTTGTCAATAGGTGCAGCGGGTCTGCCGTAAAGTCCCTTAACATAGTTCTTAACTTCGTTTGGGATAAGTTTGTATCTCTGGCCAGAAAGGACATTCAATGTAGCTTGGGCACCAACTATTTGACTAAGAGGGGTAACTAACGGCGGGTATCCTAATTCTTTCCTCACTTTTGGAACTTCAAGAAGTATTTCGTCAAGCCTGTTCTCTGCATTCTGATCTCTTAGCTGTGATACGAGATTTGACATCATGCCCCCAGGTATCTGGAAATGAAGAATCTGAGTGTTTACTGTGATCGATGCTTCACTAAGAAGTCCTTTGTATTTATCCATTAATTTTTTGAAGTAATTGGCAATCTTGTAGACTCTTTCAATGTCTAGGTCAGATTTGTATTCTGTGTTTTCAAGCATTGCGCACATTGTTTCTACGCCAGGCTGGCTTGTTCCAAATGAAAAAGGGCCTATTGCGGTATCAATTATATCGACACCAGCTTCAATTGCCTTGAAGTAGCTTGTTGGCGCCATCCCGCTTGTGCAGTGTGAATGTAAACATACAGGCAGATCAAAGTTCTCTTTAAGTGATTTGACAAGATTAAAGGCATCCATCGGATTAATCAAGCCCGCCATATCTTTAATACAAATAGAATCAATTTCTAAGGCAACCATCTCTTCGGCCACCTTGATGTAATAATCAATTGTGTGAACAGGGCTAATTGTATAGCTTAGTGCAGCTTGGGCATGTCCGCCAACTTTCTTAATAGCCTCAATTGGAACTTCCATGTTCCTAACGTCATTTAAGGCATCAAAGATCCTAAAGATATCAATACCCCTTGTAAACGAGGCCTCAACAAATTTATGGACAATATCGTCAGGGTAATGTTTGTAACCAACTAAGTTCTGCCCCCTTAAGAGCATTTGAAAGGGTGTTTTAGGTGCAATTTCCTTTAGCTTTGTGATTCTTTCCCATGGATCCTCATTTAGATACCTTATAGCAGAATCAAAAGTGGCCCCGCCCCACATTTCAAATGAATGGAATCCTACTTTATCCATTTCTCCAACTATCTCTAGCATATCCTCAATTTCAAGCCTTGTGGCTATCAGTGACTGATGAGCGTCCCTCAATGTTGTGTCTGTTATTTTGACCTTTGACATAATAATCCCCACCCTAGAATATAAGTAAAATCATAAATTTACTTCAAATTAGGAGCCTATGAATAAAATTAAAATCCCGTCGTATTAATAAAAGTAGTTTTCATACTTATGGGCTCCATAATATCTATATTAATCTGATTCCAAATGATTTAAAAATATTACTGTTAATTTATCAACTTAATTATCCATTTTTGTTCTATAATGGTCATATTCAAGCTAAATTCTACTTTTCTAAATTATAAATTACCACTGGCCCAAATTATTTTTCTAGTGGGCGTAATATCCCCATTAAAGTCAAATAAAAATATCATACTGGCTTTATCTGGCCTAGATTAATCAAGTATCTATAAATAAATATAAATATTAGAGGATAATAAGATTATTTAGCTATTAGATATACAAATGAAAAATAAATATTGTTTCTAATGGAATTAATAGATTAAGGAGTGATATAATGAGAAGAAGAATAGGATATCTGGAAGGTACGGATTCAAAGATATTAAGCTCTTTCATTGCGAAAGGATACAATACAATGACATTGGGAAACGGTTTAGATGGCCATGGAAAGTTTCTTGCACATATCGATTCTACTGATAAGCTGTGTGCAGTTGTTGGATATCTCCACAAGTTCCTGCCATTGACAGACCAAAAGATAACACCAAATGATTTGCTTTATGGATGCAGACTTCAGAACATCCCAGTTTTCATAATGGTGCCCAAAGAGGTAATGGCAGAAGGGAAAAAAGTCTTGGAAGACGTATCAGATTTTGTCAATTTTGTAGAGCCAGAATCCGCTCTTGAGGCAATTTTGGTCTTTTTAGAGAATAAATAGGAGTAATTTTTTAAGTCTTATATTTTATTTTCTTTTATGTTCTCTACCTTTGACCTGAAAGAGATTTCAAAAGAACTTGCTGACCTTGAGCGGATGCGAGTTGATAAAATATATCAGCTCGGAAACGAGATAAGGATCAAATTTTTTGGTCGGGGCAGAGAAGATTTAGTTATTAAGCCACCACTTGCAGTTTTTGTCACATCTTATCCCAAGCCGGCACCAAAAAATCCAACATGGTTTGCAATGCTTTTGAGAAAGCACCTGAAAGCGATGTGGCTATTTAAAATAGAGCAGTATGATTTTGATAGGATTCTAATGTTTTCCTTTGGATTTTATGAGGAAAACAATCCAGTTGTAAAATTTGTTTTAATCGTCGAGATGTTTAGGGACGGTAATATATTACTAGCAGATCAAGATAACATGATTGTCGGGATATTGTCAAGAGAATATATGAAGGATAGGACTCTTGCCCCAAAATCGATTTACGTATTTCCAGAAAAGAAAAAGGGATTTGATCTAAGCATTGATGAAATAATCGAACTCTCTAAAGAATATGAGATAGTAAAGGGGCTTGCAACACAGCTTAACATCGGCGGTCTCTACGCCGAAGAAACCTGCCTATTGGCCGGGGTGGATAAATCAAAAATTGGCATCTCAAATGAAGAAGCTGTTAGAATAAAAGAAGCCCTGCTCCAATTAGAGCAATTAAAAAAAGACCCGATGATTATAAAGAAAAATGATCAGGTAGTCGATATACTTCCTTATGATTTAACATCGTACAACGGCCCCGAATATGAAAAGGTCAGATACGAATCTTTCTCAAAGGCGCTGGATGAAGTTTACGGAAAGGGCGAATCTGAAGAGATTATGAGGGAAGAGTTATCCACTCACCAGAAAAAGATCCAGAAATTTGAAAGAATGCTGAAATCTCAAAGAGACCTTTATAACTCATACATAGAAGAAAGAGAGCTTTACAAAATACTGGGGGATTTGACATACGAAAAGTACCCCATAATTGAAGAATCGATAAAGGTCATAGAACAAGCCAAAAAGAATTATTCTCTTGAGGAGATTAAGAAAAAGCTTTCTGAAAATAAATTAATTTCTGATGTTGACTTTAAGACTGGTATAATCACATTCAACTTCGATACACCGCTTCCTATAGAGCTTAAAAAAGATGTCAACGAAAATGCAAATCTATTTTATGAAAAATCGAAAAAGATGAAGAGAAAGATCGATGGTGCTAAAATAGCCATGGATAATACCGAGGCCAAACTATTAACGCTAAAAGAAGAAGAGGAAGAATTTGAAGTTGAAGTGCCTAAGGCAATTGAAAAGAAAGCAAGGGAATGGTATGAGAGATTCAGGTGGTTTACGTCAAGTGAGGGAAACATCGTTCTTGGGGGGAGGGATTCTTCTTCTAACGAAGTCATTGTAAAAAAGTACATGGAAGACAGCGATATTTATTTCCATGCAGATGCGTACGGCGCGCCTCACGTTATCGTAAAGGAAGGCGTCAAGGCAACTGATATCACTTTAAAAGAGGCAGCAATATTTGCAGTATCTTTTTCTTCTCTCTGGAAGGATGGATATGGTGGCGGGGATGCATACTGGGTCAAACCAGAACAGGTCACAAAGGAAGCCCCTTCAGGAGAATATCTGAAAAAAGGTGCTTTTGCAATAAAAGGTAAAAGGAACTACATTAAATCCGTATCAATAAAATTGACGATAGGCATCACTTCTGAAGGTAAGATTATGTGTGGGCCTGATGTTCCGATAGAAAAGCATACAGTTAAAAACGTTAAAATAATGCCTGGCAAACATAAGAAGGAGTCTTTTGCCAAGAGAATAGCAAAGATTTTAGAAACTGATGACATTGATGGAATTGTCCAGGCTCTTCCGCCAGGCGGATGTGATGTAAGAGGGAAGTAAGATGGATCCATATCTGTATATTTTTTTAATATCAATTGTCCCCTGGCTTGAGCTTAGAGGCAGCATACCTATCGGGATAATAATGGATCTAGATATCACAAAAGTTTTCTTGGTAAGCTTACTCGGCGGGATATTAGTTATACCTGTTCTCTTTATCGCCTTTGACCACATATTTCCAATTGTAAGGAGAATAAAGATTATTGATCGTCTGTATATGATATGGGAAACAAGAGTCCATAGGAAGTATGAGAAGTATGCCGATTGGGAGATGCTTGGATTAATGATATTCGTAGCTATTCCACTCCCCGGAACAGGAGTTTATTCTGGGACATTCTTAGCTTATCTATTAGGCCTCAACAGAAAATGGTCATTTCTTGCTATTTCTCTAGGTGCAGCTATTGCCGGAATACTAGTAAGTTTAATATCTCTTGGACTTAAATCTAACATGGTTTATCTCGGAGGATTCTTTTGAAGATTGCCGTAATGTCTGATATTCATGGTAACAGCGAAGCATTATCCGAAGTCCTAATCGATATAGAAAAACAATCAGTTGATAAGATAATATGCACGGGAGACTTAGTTGGCTATGGCCCCTACCCAAACGAAGTTGTCAATACATTCATCGACCAAAAGATCCCATCAACTCTTGGAAATCATGATCTTGCAACTTTTGATATGGAATTATTGAATGACCTTACTGGAATTGCACATGAGAGCATCATGCTAACATTGGATATTTTAGGAAAAGATGAAAAAAAATATTTGCAAAAATTACCTAAGGCAATTGATTGTAGAAATTTCCACTTTGTGCACGCATCTCCTCCGGATAATGTGCGTGGTTATATTACTAAGAAAAGCGACAATGAAATAAAATATCTTTTCGGCCAATTTGATTCTAAACTTTGTTTCATAGGCCATACGCACCTCCTTGCAAAGTATCATCTCGAAAATAATGAGTTGAAGCATGAATCAATGGAGCAGGGAAAACTAAAATTGGATCCGGAAAAGAAATATATAATTAATGTTGGAAGTGTTGGGCAACCAAGGGATGGGGTACCCAAGGCGAAGTATGTAATTTTTGATGAGGATGATTACTTGCTAGAGATCAGATTTATCGATTATGACGTAAAAAAGGTCCAGAATAAAATATTAGAACTTGGATTCCCAAGAAAGAACGCAGAATTTCTCGGCCCTATATAATCAAAAGATCTTTTGTAAAAGTTGTAAGTATTTTTGGCTTTCCCTTTTTCACAACTAGCGTATCCTCTATCCTGACTCCTCCAAAGTCAGGGATGTATACACCGGGCTCAACGGTTAGAACCATATTTTCCTCAAGTGTATACTCACTTATTGGACTTAGACCAATAGTGTCATGAGTTTCAAGACCTATTCCATGGCCTAAAGAGTGGATAAATCTCCCTTTAAATTCTGTGCCATCGATGAATTTTGACACGGCATTATGTACATCTTTTGCAATTGCTCCTGGCTTCAATTCATCAATTCCTAAAAGCTGTGCCTCAAGCACAGTTTGATAGATTTTTTTCTGCTCGCTACTTGCCTTTCTGTAGAAAAAGGTCCTTGTCATATCGGAGCAGTACCTATTATATCTCCCTGCAAAGTCCAATAGAACAAAATCCCCCTTCTTCAAAGGTGAATTTGAGCTTTCATAATGCGGTAAAGAGGAATTGGCGCCGAAGGCTGCAATTGTGTCATATGAAAGTGCTTCAGCCCCATTTTTCTTGAGTTGAAACTCTATCTCAAATGAGAGCTCCTTCTCTGTAAGCCCATCCCTCAACATATCTGGAACTTCACTGAATGTTTTGGATGTTATCTCAGAAGCTTTTTTGATATTATCAATTTCAGATTTATCTTTTATAGCCCTTGTAAAATTGATCTCCTTTGTTAGGTCTATGAGGTTTCCCTTATAGGTCTCCTTTAGCTTTTCAACTTCAAAATAAGTTATCGAGGAAAAAGAGAGGCCGAGATTCTGTCCTTTTATATGCTCTTCAAGAAGCTTAATCCGCTCATCTCTTGAGTTATAAACATAGATTTCAAAATCCCCTTTGGATTTTTCCGCTGCTTCCAGCTCCATTGTCGAGGTAAAAAGTTTTGAGGTGCCGTCAGGGTATAAAATTAGAAATGAACCGTCAAAAAGGCCCCCCGAAGCGTTACTGAAATAAAAGAAGTTAATGTCAGGAAAAGTTGACCTTGAAATAAGCACGCAATCGACATTTTTCTTTTCTTTAGCGATATATTCAAAAAGCCGCTCGATTCTATTCTTCATCGCAATCACTAACAGTAAATTATATAACAGAATTATTAGATGTCTATAAAAGAGTGATGTCCTGGTGAGATTATGGACGATAGAGCGCTAAAAAAAGATTTCAAGAAAAAAGCAAGTCAAAATTATCAAAAGTATTATGCAGTTGATACATTAAAATCACTTGGTTTTACTAGAAAACAGTGTAAAAAATGCGGCACTTATTTCTGGTCTGTAAAGGATAGAGATATTTGCGGGGACCCTGAATGTGAGGGTGGATATTCGTTTATAGAGAATTCACCTGCAAAGAAAAAACTTGACTTTATACAGGTTTGGAAGGAAATGTCTTCCCTCTTTGAGAAGAAGGGGTATTCTATAATCAAGAGGTACCCAGTTGTAGCTAGATGGAGAGACGACACAGACTTTGTCCAAGCTTCAATTTATGATTTTCAGCCGCACGTCGTGAAAGGGGTACAGGAGCCGCCAGCAAATCCTTTATTGGTGCCACAGTTTTGTGTAAGGTTCAATGACATTGACAACGTCGGTGTCACATTGAGACACTACACAGGCTTTGTCATGATAGGCCAGCATGCCTTTTTCCCGCCAAAAGAATTTTCTCAAGACAGGTTTCTCTCTGACATTTATGACTGGTTAAAGACCGGTCTTGGCATACCTTCCGAGGAGCTTATATTCCACGAAGATGCTTGGGCAGGCGGAGGGAACTTTGGGCCGTGCATGGAATTTTTCTCTAGGGGTTTAGAGCTAGGGAATCAAGTTTACATTGAATACGAAGTAACACCTTCTGGCGGAAAGGAGCTTGATCTGAAGGTACTGGATATGGGGGCAGGACAGGAAAGGTTTTCCTGGTTTTCCCTTGCAAATCCAATCGGTTACGAGACGGTCTTCCCGACAGTTTGTGACCATCTTTACAGAAGGACAGGCATAACTCCCGATAAGTCATTTTTGAAGGGATTCATACCCTACTCTGGAATGTTGAACATGGATGAGGTCGAGGACATTGAGAAGGTCTGGGATAGCATCGCAAAGAAACTCTCTACAGACAAAGAGTATCTGAAGCAACAAGTCTTACCCCTTCAGGCGATATATTCTATAGGGGATCATTCTAGATCATTATTATTTGCACTTTCTGACGGTGCCCTGCCTTCTAATGTCGGTGGTGGGTATAATCTAAGGGTAATTTTGAGAAGGGCATTGTCTTTCATAGAGAGATTCTCGTGGGATATTGAACTTCAGAAAGTCATTGAGGAGCATGCAAAATATCTCAAGCCTCAGTACCCCGAACTCAAAGAGAATATTAGCGATATCTGTGAAATAATTTCCTATGAAATGGAGAAGTTTGAAAATACAAAAGATAAGTCAAGAAGGATAATTGAAAGGCTAAATGAAAAAGGAGAAGAGCTATCTGAAGATAAACTAATCGAATTATATGATTCTCACGGCATTACCCCAGAGGTAATGGGGGTAAAGCCGCCCAAGGACTTCTACAAGCGCGTAACTGAAAGGCACGAGAAGAAAGACTCATTGGCAAGTGAAAAAGAAATCCACTACGACATGCCAGACACAGAGAGACTCTATTATGACGGCATAACAGAATTCTCTGCCAAGGTGCTTGATATTAAAGATAACATCGCCATACTTGATAAGACTGCATTCTACCCCGAAAGCGGAGGTCAAGAGGGAGACAGAGGTCTGATAAACGACTGTCCTGTTTCATACACCGAAGTTTCTGGGAATGTAATCCTCCACATCATGGAGGGCAAGATTAGCTTCAAGAAAGGTGACACAGTAAAAGGTGTTGTCGATAATGAAAGAAGATTAAATCTGACAAGGCACCACACAGCAACTCACATCATAAATGGCGTTAGCAGACAGATCTTAGGGAATCACATATGGCAGGCAGGAGCAGAAAAGACTGAAGAAAAAGCAAGGCTTGACATAACTCACTACAAACTGATTGATAACGAAGATCTATTCAAGATTGAGAAAATTTCCAATGAACTAGTCCTAAAAAATCTCCCCATAGAAAAAGGATTTTTCCCAAGGGCCGAAGCAGAAAAAAAGTACGGATTTAGATTATACCAAGGTGGAGCGGTACCGGGAAAGAAAATCAGAGTCGTCAATGTCAAAGGGCTTGATGTCGAAGCGTGCGGGGGAACTCATGCAGATTCTACCGGCCAGATAGGACCTATCAAGATTTTAAAGCAGAGTAAGATCCAAGACGGAGTCGTTAGGCTTGAATTCTGCGCTGGACTCAAGGCACTTGATGCGATTCAGGAAGAATCTATGCTATTAAGGGATTTATCAGATGTCTTTAAAGTTGAAAAAGATAAACTCCTTGACACTGGAAAGAGATTTTTCAATGAGTGGAAAAACAGGGGAAAAGAGATTGAAAGACTCAAAGCTGAAATGTCTTGCCTTAAGAAGGAAGGGCTTGAATGCAATTATGTAGAATCTGACGGGATACTATTTATGGAAGAAAATGTGGATACATCACCTGATGAAATGAGAAAAATTGCAAAGGAGCTTTCAGGGGACAACAAGGTAATTGTATTGACCAATAACGAGGGCAACATAGTTGTATCATGCGGGAAGATAGCCATAGAAAGCGGACACAAAGCCTGCAATGTAATTAGGAAGTACGGTAAAGGCGGAGGAAGAGACGACTTTGCCCAAGGTGTAAAAGGATAGTTTTTTATTATACTATCCTCTATTTTATTTTATGAATAGAAAAGCAGTTTCCCCAGTCGTTGCTACAATGTTACTCGTTGCTGTAGCTGTCTCTTCTGTCAGCGCTTATTGGGTGTGGGTTAGGAGTTTTCAGACCCAAATTCAGGAAGAAGTTGAGCAGAGGGCCGGAGTTTCAACTAGCATAAAGTTGGATGTTTTGAGTATAAATGACGATGGAAATAAATATTATGTTACTTTAAAAAATTCATCTTCATCAGGAAGTATTAGTTTAAGCAATTCAGATTTTATTCTGGATGGCCAAAATACTTGGATTGAAATATCTCCACTCCCATCTTCCTTAAACATATCTGCCGGTTCTACGAGAACATTTGTTTTGACTCCGCCAATGAATAAAAAACCCGTTTCAGGTACCCAACACAGCTTTGTGTTCATAGGTCACACTCCGAGGGATCAAGTCGTTGCAACATTCTCCTACAGAGATTCATAGAAATAAATAAGATTTTTATATCTTAATTTAAAATTAATTTTGGTGTTTAAGATGACCAACCTTAAAATTACTGCTGGAGGATTTATTTTTAAAGCAAAGCTAGAAGAAGAAAACGCACCAAATACTTGTTCTGCATTCCTGAAGTTATTGCCTTTTAAGAACAAGATTATCCACGTGAGGTGGAGTGGTGAAGCTGTCTGGATACCTTTAGGTGACTTTAATCTAGGTCTTGGATATGAAAATCATACAAGCCACCCTTCAAAGGGGGAGATCCTTCTCTACCCTGGTGGGATAAGTGAAACTGAGATTTTAATCCCTTATGGAAGCACCTGTTTTTCAAGCAAGATGGGCCAGCTTGCCGGAAATCATTTTCTTACAATTATTGAAGGAAAAGAAAAATTACCCGAATTGGGGAAAAAAGTATTATGGGAAGGAGCCCAAGATATATTATTTGAAAAGATATAAAAAATTAGATATTTTTCTTGATTTCGTCTATCTTTACCCTGTGCTGATTCATTGAATCCCTTTCCCTGATTGTCACGGTGTTGTCTTCTAATGTCTGGAAGTCAATAGTTATTGCGAAGGGTGTTCCAATCTCATCCTGTCTCCTGTATCGTCTGCCTATCGAGCCTGAATCATCATAGAAAACATCGCAGCACTTCGATAGATTGTCATAGACGCTCTTTGCAACTTTCTCGAGGTCCCCTTTCTTTTGAAGCGGGAAGATTCCAGCTCTAAAAGGAGATACTTCTTTGGGAAGTGCTATTACTTTTCTGTCACCTTCATCTTTGTAGAATACATCAAGCAAAGTCCAGAAGTTTCTATCTACGCCAAATGAAAGCTCAAGCACATGAGGTACAAACTTCTTGCCGTCAATATTGACGTCAAGCCTTTCTCCGCTTGCGTTTTGGTGGCCGCCGAGGTCGTGATCAGTCCTGTAGTGGAGACCCCCCATCTCCTTAAAGCCGCCAAGAGATTCTGTGTATACTTCAACATCCCAGTGGATCTTGTTATAGAAAGCCCTTTCATCTGCAGAAAGCTCCCTGAATCTGAAGAGCTCTCTTGGGAATTTCATTTTATCAAGGTAGAACTCCTGAATCTTTGCCAGGTGATAAATGTAAAACTTCGGTATGCCATAGTTCTTATGGAGGTCTGATGCAGTTATATCATCAACTTCACCGCTAGCCCTGTTTTGAAGCGGGAACATCCTTAGATTTACGTCCTTTATTTTGTCAAAATCAGGATGGTCTTCGATTGTATCTGGATCAAAGAATATCTGAAGCTCAGCCTGATTAAATTCTCTTAACCTATAGAATCCCTGCCTTGGGGAGATTTCATTCCTGTAGGCCCTGCCTATAATTGCGAGGCCCATTGGGAGTTTACCCCTTAAAGTGTTAAAGCTTCTCTTGAAAGCCAAAAATGCTCCCTGTGCAGTTTCGGGTCTAAGGTATGCTACCTCTGATTCCCCAGTGGCGCCAACTGATAGCTCAAACATCATGTTGAACATCTTCACATCAAGAAGATGCCCACCGCACTTTGGGCATGGGATATTGCTGTCTTTTAGCAATCCTGTCATCTCTTCTGCAGACATGCCTTCTGCGCTCCTTTCTAGAAACTCTTCTACAAGGTGGTCTGCCCTAAACCTCGAGTGGCACTTCTCACATTCAGTCAGCGGATCATTAAAGTTTTCAAGGTGACCTGAGCCCACAAAAACATTCTTTGGCATTATATTAGTAGCATCAATTTCAAAGAAATTAGGATTTAGGCCAAGGTAATGCTTTCTCCAAGCATTTTCCCATTTCCTTCTCATAAGGGTACCTAGATGACCGTAATCATAAAAACCAGAAATACCGCCATAAATTTCAGAAGATGGATAAATAAACCCTCTCCTCAATGCAACGTCCATTATCTCATCAGATTTCATGTAACTACCTCTTCTTTAGCAAAGAACAGCGAAGACGACTTATAAATTTTTTGTAGTTATATCTTTCTGACTAATCAAATATCAATTAAAATGTAAAAAAAGCTAATCTAAACGTAGTTATCTTGTTTAGAAGCAATATATTTTAAAAAAGAAAAAATTTACAAAGATTTTTTTAATTCTTCAATTCTTTCTTCAACACCTTGCTTTTCCTTATCAAGCCAGGTCTTGTATTCTTCGAGCATTTCTATTTTTTCCTGCTTTGTATAGAAGTGTCTTCTACCATGGCAACCATGCCTATGTTCCATATGTCCATGTCTTGGTCCATGCCCCATATTTTCATTTTTCCACATTCCTATCACCCCCTTATCGGTTCTCCAATATCGTATATCCGATATTTATTTAAAAGTCTTTCGGTTAACCGATATGTTTTAATACTACAAATATATTTGTTAAACATGCGAGACCATAAGCACCAGGGCAGAGGATTCCTATCATTTTTGATTTTGTGGATGTTAAGAAACGATAAGATGAACGGTTCTGAGATAACAGATGAAATGGAAAAAAGAAAGGGCCGTAGGTTTAGTCCAGGAACAATTTACCCTGTCTTAAAAAAACTTAAAGACAAAGGCCTAATTCTTGACGACGAAGAAAAAAGATACTCGCTTACTGAAAAAGGGAAGAAGGAGCTCATCATACGTATTGACAACTTTTTCAGATCATTCCACGATTTGGAAGAAATGCGAAAATATCGAAATGATTACGAATAATAATCAAGAAATATAGTGAAATCATTTTAGTTTAACTTATTTAAACTCAATAGGCAAATGCTTAAATATAAATCACGATTTATTTATGCAATTATAAAGGAGATTTATTATGAATAAAATACTAGCTATTACGTTATCTATGGTATTATTGCTGGCGGGAGTGGGAATGCTCTACGCCAAAGGGGGAAACTATATTCAAGTCTATGACAATTCTATTTCCTCTTGCCAGAGAGAGCTCCTCATATATGACCTTGATATACCTTCAATCCCCTATACTTTTAATCTAGAAAGATGTATCCAGCCGGCTGCTTTGTCAGGAGTATGTCTTGATTGCACTGTTGAGCCACCCATTAACCTTGGACGATGCGAGTATACGCTTTCAAATTACCGCTGCGAACTAATGGGGGAAAGCTTTTGGCTTTATGTATACTATGATGGATCAGGTACTATAACAGTTAATGGAAGGAATTTTGATACATCTGAATACCCATCTCCTTTACCATTTTTAATCTATGACAGCCAAGAAGAAGACCCCGATCCTCGTGTCTTTTCACAAATCCCTTCGTCAGTTACAATAAGCTCTGATGGACAGTTCACTCCAGGAGAATTTGGGATTATTTTAGAAAGAGAGTGCTGCTGGAACTGCGTAAAGAAGTCGTTTCCTGCCGCCATTCTATATCCAAAGGTCGATATAGAGAGCTTCAATGTAGAAGGAGGGCCTCAAGTTATAAAGGACGGCAAGGTACTTTCAGAATTCAAAATGTCACCGGGCAGCCAAAATGTTTTCCTGCAAGTTGAGAACAGGGGATTCTTTACCCAGAATGATGCAAGGGTGAGATTTGAAGGGCTTCCAGAAGGTGTAACAGTAAATATAACTCCGGAAACACAGACAATAAATGCACACAACATAGGCACATACTCTGCCAACTTCACAGTTGGACCAAACGTCCCGTCAAGTACGTATCAAGTAACTATGGTAGCATTTTCCCCAAATGGCGTCTTTGACATAATAACATTTGAGTTCGTTGTTCCTTAAGACTAAATATATTTTATTTTTATATTACAATCCTTTCTTGGATAAAACAACTTTTATAGTCTAGGCTTATCTTAACGCCCCTATAATATAAACTTAGTAAAATAATCTTGTATCAAGTTCATCGAATATAGTTTGATGCAATATAAAGTCCAATTAAACTTCCTATAACTGCTCCAATCAATGAGCTTCTAAAATATCCTCCGATAGCATATCCCAAAAATGTCCCCACCGCTACTAATAAATACGCTACAATCTGATTTGAACTATATTTTTTAGCCATTGTTTCACCAACATATATATGAATTGTAAATATTTAACTCTAATGGGGCATAGTTATATTTTTTCTTCATAATAATAATCTTAAGGGATAATGAAGGACAGTTGAAATTCAAAATATATAATAACTCCATATTAGATAAAAGAATCAATCACATGGACAATTCCTCTAAATGCACGCTCTTCTTCTATGTCCTTAGTATCTAAAAGCCTTTAATAAAGTTCATTTTGAGAATAAGAGTTAACTCTATAAATCTCAATTCTGTATTTTGAGTAATTGGGGGAATATTGTTGAAATTGTGGATATTGGCAGAAGAACGACCTAAAGTTGAAGTGATTAAACAAATACTAAATAAAATTTCTGAAGATTTTAGTTATGATCTAAAAGTCGATAAAATATTTATTAAGCCGGTTTTTATCGAGAATCATTTTTCATTTGAATATATTGTGGAAGGAGCACATATACCTGAATTTAGTCAAATTGTTATAAGAATTGTAAGTGGCGGAAGCAGTTTTGTTGATTTTCTTATTTATTTTTCAGATAATGAACCTTGTTCAAGCCAAGAACCTGTATATGCAATAGAAGAAACAAAAACTTCAGACAAGGAATCCCGAAATACTGGAATATATCAAAGAAGTTCAAAATTTGTTTATGTAAATCTTTATTATCCAAATTGTAAAAAAATAATGCTTTATAATTTAAGAGTGAAAGATAATTTTAAACCTACCGAAACAAATATTTTTGGCAGTCGACTGCTTAAAACAATTGGTGTAGAAATTATAGGAAAAATACAAGAAGATAATCTATTTCGCAGTTTTAAAAATATTGAAGAAATTATTGAGTTTAAATCCAAAATGAGGAAAGCACCTAAAGGAAATGTACCAATCACTATTAATAAACATGAAAATAAAATTTTAATTTCTGGAAGATTGTATAAATCAGGTAGTCTAAGTCATGACCCTAATATTGGAGCTTTATCCCTAATATCTCAAACATTAAGAAATTTGGGCTGGAATAAAGAAATAATTATTACTAATCATAAATTATCTGATTCTAATCTGGGAATAAAAAATAAATTTATACAAATAGCTAATGAGCTGAATATAGTCCTTGATGGATTAAAAATGCCAAAAACAATTTTACCTAAAGATTATTGGCATTTTGAGAACAATTCTGAAAAAATAGTCTCTATTTTTTTACATTTATTACTAGATCAACTTGATAATTATACAGTAATTTATGAAAATCACGCAGGTTGTGAAAGAGGATATTTTTATACAAATGAAGGAGTTCCCACGACAGTCCATAAATATATTAAAAATAAAAAAAGTAATGGAATTATTTATTTACCTGATTTAATTGTCAGAGATGATCTTAATAAAACTATATACACTCTAGAGGCAAAGAGATATGAAAGAAGAATGGAAGGTCTTAAAGAGATAAATAATTTTTATTTGATTGAAGAAGAATATATTAAATATTACTACCCCGATTATAAAATTATTCGAGGGGTAGTTATATATGGTGGAACTACCTCAGTAACTATCGATAAAATCTATGTCCAAATTAATTGCCTTGGAGAAATATTTATTTCTGATAATGCACCATCAATATTTAAGAAAGAAATAAAAAATATTATTCCCGTCTAACATTACAATAAAAAATATACTCTTTTAATATTTTCTTTTCATTAGTTCCATTTGAATTACTTTTGAATCTTCTATATTCTTTCGTATATATTTTTATCTCACCTTTTTTCGATAGAATTCTAATTATTTCGTTATAAGGAATAATACCTTCTGAATTATAACTAAATAATATATATTTACACTTTGCGTTATTTATTAGATATTCAAATGCGGAAATACATTTATTTTTTAAACAATATTCTGATTTCTGGTATATATAGTCTCTCAATCCTGTTTTATTATCTTTTATTTTTTTATCCCAAACTGCAATAGTCTCAAGTACGTGATAATTTGGTGCGTATTGCCTTGAATTGTAAGGGGGGTCAATGTATAGAATGTCTGATTCTATTTCTTTGATTAGTAAGTTACTGTCTTTTTTATATACTCTATGATTTTTGCCTTTAAATATTAGTCTCGGTATTTCTAAATTAAGTTTCTTAAATTTACGCGGATCATCAATTTTCAGAAAAGCGCCATACGTTCCAGATATATTTGAAATTGATGGAATTATTTCAAGGAGTGATGTTAGTAAAATATAAAATTCATTTTCTGTAATTTTATTTTCTTCATACCAAATTTGAATTTGTTCCCTGATTGCATCTATTTTCTGAGCATTCTCAGAAGAAAAATAATTTCTTTCATGTTTTTTATTTTTTGTTCCTTCTTTAGAAAAATTATTATATATAAATCCTTTTATTCCGGGTATTTCGTTAAGAAAATTAATTGCGTCTTGAAGAGAAGCAATATTTACTTCAGATTTAAGTCCTTCAAAAGTTGGAACATTATTATTTGAAATATACGCTTTTTGAAACACATAAGAATACTCCATAAAATCATTAGAAATCACCGTATAATCTCTCTCTTTAAAATATTTAGCAACACTAGTTGTTCCACTAAAAATATCACAAAAAACTTTTTCATTAATACAATTTTCGGTAACAACTGAATATATAAACTCTAATAAATTTTGTTTATTTCCTATATATCTCATTTAATTCCCTTAGAAAATAACTTGTATAATTAAATACTAATGTATTTTTTTATTTATTTTAATTTTAATTCATTATTTAAAACATACATGGGCTATTGTTTATTAGTTTTATTAATTCATCAATTGGCCTTAATTCTTTGTCATATAGAACATAATTATCTAAGTATCCATGGTTTTCAATACGATTTATTTTAATAATATCTTCTTTTGTTGCCCAGCCTACAATGAACCCTTGTTCTTCTTCTGGGAATAATCTTACTGAAACGTAAACGTCTTTAGGCTTACTCTCAAATTGTTCCTTCATTTCTAAAGTTCTAATATGGTAATCTTTTGTTCTTGTTTTTACATCAATTAATAACCCACTAGGCAAGATGAAATCATAAGTGTCAGGTAAAGTAAAATCAGTTTGATCTTCCTTAAAAGTTATTTTGTTTTCAATAAGAAATAATTTAAATATCTTTTCTCCCATCTTACCTTCAAGCATCTTTCTCTTTTTAGCATCAAGACCTCCTTCATGAAAATCATGTCTGTTGGAAGTGTATTCTTTAGAGGCCATTGCGTAACCAATAGCTTCCTTCATTAATTCTTCAGGTATTCGATATATCTTAGGTGGCATTTTTTTCTTCCTTTCTAAATATTAGAATAAATTGATGTAGTTGATTTGATACATAAGAAAAGGGATACCCATATGGATAAAGATTAATGGTCTTATCATACCATATTTTATAACCTTTAAAATTTAAATTAGGTATTTTAATAAATTCTTCGACTATTTCAGCATGGACCAAATTATGGTGTTTATCTGTGGGTTGCATATCTTTACAAAAAATAACTAAATATCCTTTGTTTTTGAGCAATGAAACTGATTTTTCTATAATATCTCTTAATTCAACAAAAAAAGATTCATAAGACATGTTGCCTAAATCTCTATCATCATTAGTAAATGCCCCTTTATCCTTTCTATCGCCTCCTGTTCTTTTACGAGAAAGCATATTTGCGTAAGGTGGATCTGTTAATATGAGGTCGAATTTCATATTTTCTATTTCTTTAATTTTTAAAATATTTCTTGAATCATCACATATAGTTATTTGTTTTTTTAATTTTTCTTGTTTGCAAACATCTTCATATATCCTAATAAAGCTTTTTTCAAGATCAATTCCAATAGCATTCCTTTCAGGTAGTAATGAAGCTCCTAGTAAGGTTCCGCCTACACCCATAAAAGGGTCCAATATCCAACTATTTGATTTTGTAAAGAATGCAATAAGATCTCTCATTAATTGAGGGGGTTTTGGTGAAGGGTGAGTTTTTCTAAGATTATGTCCAAAAGAATCTTCTCCTTTAGTTGAGTATTTAGTTTCTATAATAGAAGTTTGTAAGAATTTCCATAATTCATATTCGTCTTGATTATTGGCAAAATCAGTTATTTGAACAGAATTGATGAAATAAGTCCACTCTTTTCCAGTTAAATCGTTTAGTTTATTTTTCTTGTTATATATCCCTCTTTCCCCCATATCAACTTCATATTCTTTTAATTTTCTCTTTATTTTCTTGGGATTAGAGTAATCTAAATTTTCTTCTTTATATCCGCCGGTCAATGTTGTTTGTTTAATTTTATCCATTTTAGAATATCAACTCACATTTACTACTCGGTAATTATACTCTGTCAAAGTCGATATATACTTTTCTATAATTTTTAGGAAATGTAGATATTAATTATATATTTTATTATTGATAAAGCATTGGACAAATACTACAATTAATTAAATAAACAAATCTATAACGTTTACTATTCCTCTAAATGCATTTTCTTCATCTTCGGAGCTAGCTATAATAACAACATCATTGTCCTTCAGTTCTAATTTATTCAATAATTCATTTTCTAAGTCTTTATTTAGATTAATCTTTATATTTGGGATTTCTAATTCAGGCTTAATTTTTGGTAGATAAAAATGATTTTTCGCATAAATTAATGTAATTGCAGATTTTGCCCCTCCAAAAACAGCCCTGTCTCTTTGTTCCATTCCGTCTTTTATTTGATTAGATACTCCGCTTATTACAGATCCATAATTTTGTTTATTCAGTGTAAGATTCATAGCATCAACTTTAACAGGCATAGTAAACTGAATAGATTTGCTAATATAATTTTTTCCTTTGTTTGTTAGTTTATGGCCCAATCTAGAAGAAGTAATATAATCCATTTCCTTTAACTTTGTAAGAATTGATCTAATACTTGTTTCATTTAGAAAAATTCTCTTTGATAGAAGCTTTCTCCCGATACTTTCCTCCTTCTCAATGATCTTTAGCACTATAAGGATGTCTGCATTGGTGAAGTTTGCCTGCGGGATTATCCTTCTCTCAAACATATCAATCAATTTGAGATGTTAATATATATTACTTTTGTTTGAAAAACTAAAGAAAAAGAAAAAATTATAGTATCATATCAAGAAGATATGAAAGCTGTTTGATTGGCTCGTTTAGATCAGACACATTGGTTGCGTTTAGGATGAGTATATCCTTTTTGCCGTAGATGTCTTTTAGGTATACCATGCCTTCAGAGTCAATGAAGTTTCCAATATCGTAGACCCTCTTTATTTCTTCGTTATTGTCCTTGTTTCCAATGAGGATCATGTTATATTTTGCTCTGTCAGTAGCTGTAATTTGCTTGTCTGTCCTTATCAAGTTAGTTGGCTCAACCTTCACATTGACTGTCTCTTTCTTTGGAACTAGGTCAACCCTCTGTATCTTGTATTTGACATAGTATTTCTCTTCATCGTAGTCTTCAACATATACTCTAAAGTACCTGTCCGGACCCCAGAATACCGCACCTTCTTTAAGGCAATCAAATGGGATTGGTTCGCAGAGCTCGATCTTAATTGAGCGCAAATCCTTGGTACAATCTTGGCATCTATCCACCCAGGGGCTGTAAACATTGCCGTCGTTTATCATGAACTTTAACTTCCACTTTGAGCCGTCGTTTGATATGTAGTTGCAGTCACAGTCGTCAATGCAGCCGTAGTCTGTAAGGGAGTAGATATTAAACTTTGCAATCATGTGCTTCTTAATCTCGCCATCAATGTTCTTCTCTAGATCGTGCTCCATCCCAACAAAAGCGACATCAGCGCCTTCAATTGCAAACTCTACTTCTTCCTCCAATTTGTCGCAGTCTAGATCTTTGTTATACTCAACGATACACTGACAGTCTGATGAAGCAATGTCTGGCGATAGATTTGCACCTGGGGTTGGGGTGAAATGCCTTATTGCAGAACCATAAATTTTTCCTGTATTTTTATCCTGAAGGAATGCTACCATACCACAGTAGTTTGTACCGCAAAGATTAATTTCTGTTCTGTATACGTCGCCACCCTCTAAGTCCTTCCAATTGTAATCTGCAACTTTTTCACTGCATTCTGTTGTCCAATTATTGATATTCTGCCAGTATTGTGAAGTTATTAGCCCTGTAACAACAGGTGCACAGCAATCGCAGCTTATACCCCATACATTAAGGTAAAGTTCTGTATTTGGAAGATCTTTGTTTAATCTTACAGTTACTAGGGCTTCTTTATCTTTGGTAGTTGTAAATCTTTCAGAGTCCATGTTTGTGTTGATAACTATCTTTGCATCACAGCAACTGCTGACATTTGATTCATATGCTGCTTTGAACGCTTCATAATATACGTCTTCGGTATTTGGCAGTATTTGAATTGCTTTTGATTTGTTTCCGTTGAAGATTAATGTTGGATAATTTGTGGCTGCATTATAGTCGTATCCATAGCCATAGATGTATGCATAGGATGGCCATGAACCACTAGCCCCTGCGGCAAAATGATATCTAGCCGCTTCAAGATATAATGGATCAATTGCGGATTCACCCATATTTGAATGAAATATTATAGGAGTAATATCACAAAGGTATCCTTCCTGTTTCAATCTACAAATTGCCTTTGTTGCAGCATCTGATTCTGCTTGGGTGTCTACAAAAAGCTCAACAAGAGTATTATCGCAACAATCAACTGTCATTATATGCCATTTAACAATGCCATCTGGGTCTGTAACTTCTACAGTTACCTTCTTTTCTCCTAGATAATCTTTTCCAGTTTTGTGGTCAAAGTTAACTGTTGTCTGACTCTTGTCCCAGTTGATATCAACTAGTTTTACCTTGTAGCCGCCGTATGTCTTAGTTTGCCCAACTTTGAACTCTTCATCTTCCCATATCCTTGGAGTTCCATAGAAAATTCTACCAACTGTTTTATCCGGAAAAGTTTGATCTTCGTTATATTTGTACATTCTTAGAAGATTCACTTGTCGACTTAGGAGATTATAGCTTGACGTTTCAACTGAGTAGCTCTTTCCGCCTGTCTGGATAAAATCTCCAGGCAATGTTTCTTTAACATCCTCAATCCAGTAATCCAAGTTCTTTAGAAGATTTTTATCCTGTCCTGGAGTCTTATCTGCCCAAGTGAAATCTACATAGTAACTGTTTCCATAAAGGACAGAAAATGAAGTTCCCTTTACTTCAAATTCATATAGAGAATGAGGAAATGCAAGATTTGGAGGCATATTTGGAAAAGTTGGGTCTAGTACTATTAGCAATGCATTTGTTTTAACAGGCTGAGTCAGACTAAATGAATCTGTTATTTTAGGTGCAGAACCAGCACGTGGCCATCCCCCTGTCACAGGTAAAAGTTGCCAATTACCAGTAAGATTCCACGAAGTATTAGGGCAGTAGCTGCTTAGATAGTAAACATCATAATCAGTTAAATTTTCAAATGTAAAGTTTATATCTGATATTTC
The DNA here is from genome assembly GCA_035362715.1 of Methanofastidiosum sp. Lineage (NCBI taxonomy): Archaea > Methanobacteriati > Methanobacteriota > Candidatus Methanofastidiosia > Candidatus Methanofastidiosales > Candidatus Methanofastidiosaceae > Candidatus Methanofastidiosum > Methanofastidiosum sp. Next base: position 142,961 of record DAOSDU010000001.1, on the reverse strand, counting down.
TTTGTAGTCGTTGAACTTTACAATAATTTCCTTTGAAAATTCCCAGTTAGCAAAATCAAGATTATGTCTACCTACAATCCTAGTGTTTCTATCCCCGTCAAATAAAGCCTCTACACTCTCTTTATAAAAGGGACAAAACGGAGATAGTGGTGATGGGTCACCCCCGTGAGAGAAGAAATAGGCTGGGGTAGTGAATCTTCTGTAATTGTAGCCCCAATCTATATTTGACTTTACACCAGTATAACCAAGCGCAACATTGTCATGGTCATCTTCAGTGAAGTTTCCAGACTCCCATATTATCTTCTCATCAGTACCAGTCACACTGTAGTAAGTTTCATTTGTAATTTTAGTTACAACTTCCGCCACTTTCTCTATGTCCTTTGCAGTGGCAGATTCACTTACAACTATCAAAGCTTGGGGATTTCCATTTTCATCAATAAAGAAGTCTCTTCCAGGCAGTTCCTGCGCAGAGTAGTTTGGCACTATAGATAGTACAAAAGCTAATAGTATAAATATAGAAATAATTTTTTTCATAAGCTCACCTTAATTTTGGAACGAATCTGTGTATTTCCACTCGATTCTCATGCCGTTAGCCACTTTAATATTGGAAATACCTAGTTGCGAATAGTCATTGTTAATCCAGTACTGCCAGTATCTTCCAGTGGACCTGTTTTCAGCAAGACCTTCTATGGAAGTAACAAAGACCCCCAGTGACTGTATATTGTAGTCAAACTTCATTCCAGAAGCCTTCATCGCATCAAAGATTGTAGAGTCTTTTGAAACTTTCACATCCTTCCATTCTTTGGTGTAACTGTTCCCAAAGTCAGCTGTGATATTAACTGTTACATTGTTTTTGTCTTCTGTAGTAGTTGTAGAAACTGAGATTGCAGGCGCTTCTGAGGTGATAGTTATCTCATCTTTTTGAACAAACTGGTCACCGTTATTATCCTTCCACTTTAATAGTAGAAACTGTGAGTTCCCGTATTTCTGTAAGTTTGCCTGATCTTCTAGAATAAGCCCTGCTGCAAAAGTACCTTCCCTTGACGCGCCCCATAGCATCAGGACATTTGAGTTATTTGACTTCCCAAAGTAGATGATCCCTATGTCTTCCCCAGAGCCTATTTTTGCTTTAGATAGAGTAAGGTCTTTTGCAGTAATCAATACTCTATCTTGAGTTTCCTCATACTTTATTCCAAAAATATCATTTAGTTCCTTTGTCTTGGAATTAATTACTGGCCCACCTACAACAACAAGCTGCTTATTGGAAGGTGCTTCAAAGTCCAAAGAATTTGTGCTTAAAACACCCATTTCTTTGAAGCTTTTTGAGACAGTATCCCTTGTAAGAAGGTCAAGCGAGTTTGCACTCTTCCCCGTTACAAAGACTGTACCATTGGAGAATGCAGATTGCACGTTGCCTATACTCTCTGCAATAAATGGAGATGGCAACTGCACAAATAATATCAGAAATACAAATAGTATATAGAAATTCCTAAACTTTATCCCTTTCATTTTATTTTCCTCCGGTTTAATATTGCTGTATGGATGGTGTAGCCATCCATATATATAGTTTTCGGATTTAGAATTAGAAAAGGTTAAATAATACGGATGGCTAGACCATCCAGGGATTAAATGCTCGAACTTGTCTACAAAAGAAAAAGGTCAGTCTTCCATGACGCCTCGCCATTTTTGAAAATGTCATGGCTTTTTTCCATACTTATGATTTCTATCATCTTTGAGCACCCTATAATCCTGTTTATAATATTCCTATCTTCACTGCTTATGGCTTTGATGTCAAAAATATTCTCCGATTGGGCAAGGGTAATGAAACTTGTCGTGTTCTTTGTCCCTTTCGTTATACTGTTTAATCTTTTGGTGAATGCTAATGGCGAGACGGTGCTTTGGCAGTTGCCTTTTAGGATCCCCATATTTGGCATACTAAATATTACCTTAGAAGAGCTCGCCTTTTCACTCACAATGTGTATAAGGATTGCTGCAATCTTAGGTGCTTTTGCAGTCCTGAATCTCACAACAGACCCAGACGACCTTTTGATTGCAGTCACAAAACTTAGGCTGCCATACAAGTCTGTAGTTGTAACATCCCTCTCAACAAAGTTTGTCCCTGTCCTGTTTTCTGACCTAAAGAATATACAGGAGGCCCAGAGGTCAAGGGGTGTTGACTTCTCAAAAGGAAAGCTTTTTGATCGAATAAAAAAATACGGCGCCATATTCTTCCCCCTTCTTTCAAAGAGCCTCGATAGGAGTGTCCAGATCGCAGAGTCCATGGAGACAAGGGGATTTGGGAGGTATGAAAAGCGAAGCTTCTATAAGGATACTAAAATTTCTGCTTCGGACATACTTCTAATATTTGTATCAATTGCGCCCCTAATTATCTCGCTCTTTATGGTGTCCCAAGGTATTGGAGTCTTTAAGTTCTACCAAAGGATAGACTCCCTGGTAAAATCAAATTCTGAAGCATATTATATCTTAGCCATCCTCCTAGTCCAAGTATTCCTATTGCCCTTGCTAAAAATCAAAGAGATGATGACATATGATTAAGTTCAATGATTTTTCTTTTTATTATCCTGATTCCCTAAAGCCCTCTCTTGACAAGATAAATGTTGAGATAGAGGAAGGGGAGTTTTTAGTCATAACAGGCCCATCAGGGGGTGGGAAGTCAACTTTCCTTAGGTCAATAAACGGTCTCGTCCCTAATTTCTATGGCGGGAAGATAAAGGGCGAGGTAATAGTCCACGGCAAGAATGCTTCAGAAACTCCAACTAACCAGATGTCAGAGCTCGTCGGTATGGTCTTCCAAGACCCTGAAAATCAGCTGATATCTAACAGAGTGGAAAGGGAGATTGCCTTTGGGATGGAAAATTTATGCTTTCCAAATGAGCTTATGAAAAAGAGGATAGAAGAGGCGCTTGACGCTGTTAATATCTCAAGGCTTAGGAATAGGACAACATCAGAACTTTCAGGGGGGCAAAAGCAAAAGGTTGCAATAGCATCCGCACTTGCAATGCACCCAAGCATACTCTTGCTTGACGAGCCCACATCAGAGCTTGACCCAAGAAGCGCTGAAGAGGTGCTAAACGTTATAGAAAAGATTAACGATGAGCTCGGCCTTACAATACTTTTAGTCGAGCACAGGTTAGAGAGGGTCATTCACCACGTAGATAGGATGCTCATGATCGACGGCGGCAAACTGATCTATGACGGGAGCCCCAGAAAAATAAAATCAGCCCACATAGAGAACTGGAAAGTCGGACTTCCTCCAGTGACAAGGCTATCGCTTCACTTCAAGGACAAAATAGCAAACAACGGGATACCCCTCACAGTAAAGGAAGCTAGGCTTGCCCTAAAAGACGTCTTGATTAATCCAAAGAAAAATATCGCTTGGGAGAGGAAAAATAGCTCTGGGAAAGTTTCCATTTCCATGGAGAAAGTTTTCTTTTCATATGACGGCGAAAAGGATGTTTTGAAAAATATTTCATTTAAAGTTTACGAGGGGGATATGATAGCGCTCATGGGTAAAAATGCGAGCGGTAAAACTACCCTTGTAAAGCTTATGAACGGTCTTGTAAAGCAGAGAAAGGGGAAGATAGAGCTATTTGGAAAAAAGATCAATGATTATTCATTAGATGAGCTCATCCAAAAAGTTGGCATAGTATTCCAGGATCCTAACTTGCACCTTTTCAACGACACTGTCCAGGAGGAAGTTGCATTTGTATTAAGGAATCTTGGCATGGAAAAAGAGTTGATAGATAAGAAGGTAGAGGGGATACTCAGGCGATTTAAGATATATCAGTACAGAAACAGCTATCCCCATGATCTCTCGGGCGGGGAGCGGCAGAGGGTCGCACTTGCATCAGTCTTAGTTTCAGAGCCCGAGATACTGATACTAGATGAGCCTACAAGGGGCATGGACTACTACTTGAAAAAAGAGCTGATTTCTTACCTAAAGGAAAAGGCCAAGACTGTCATAGTGGTGACGCATGACGTTGAGACTGCGGCAGAATTTGCGGATAGAGTTGTCCTACTAAGCGAAGGTAACATAATTTCTGATGGCAATAAGAGAGACGTACTATCAAAGGCACTGCTCTTCTCTCCGCAAATTAATAGGTTGGTGCAGCCCTACGCTAAATATGGCATTCCTGACGATACCTTGACAGTTGAGGAAATATTAAAGGTGATCGAATAAAACTAAGTGATTTATTCCCCTTAATCGTTGTGGCAATAGCTATACTCCTTTTTGGCGGAGGCTTAGTATTTGATGAGTCTAGGACAATAGTTAAGCTCTGGCCATATGAGATAATAGGTATTTTTGTCCTTGTGATATTTTCTTTTGTATACCAGTTTGAAAAAAAAGAGTTCAGCACAAAGCAGCTTACGCTTATAGCAATGCTTTCTGGGATATCGGCAGTCTTAAGAATTCCATTTTCTAATTTTCAAGGGATACAGCCTTGTACGACACTGATCATCTGTTCCGGACTTGTCTATGGCCCTATTGCAGGTTTTTTCGTGGGGGCTTTGACGCCATTTGTCTCAAACTTCTTTTTAGGGCATGGTCCATGGACACCCCTACAGATGATAGGCTGGGGGCTCCCAGGGCTCGCAGCAGGTTACCTTGGTAAAAAAGATATTAACTTTAAATTCATTATGGTGTTTGCAATCGCTTGGGGATTTCTCTACGGCTGGATAATGAATATTTGGCACTTTGCCTTTTTTGTGAAACCACACACATTTGAAACTTTTGTTAGGACTTATGTCCTTAGTATCGGGTGGGATGTTAGCCATGCATTTGGCAATGGATTATTCATGGCAATAATAGGCGAAAGGACAATTAAGATTCTAACAAGATACAAGAAAAGATTTACAATTGAAAGAATGTAGTTATTCTTTATGTTGGACGGTCTTACTTTTGCAGAAGTGACAAATGTGATCTTTCACAGGATAAAGGTAACATTTGCATTTGGGGCAATATTCCCTGACATCTTTTGGGAAATTTATAATGACTTTATTCTTCAATTATAACTACCTCTAGGGACTCGCTGTTTGCGATTGCAGAAATAATTGATATCAATTTATTAGCTTTTTCATCGTTCATATCTTTGTTTGATATTTCAATCCGCAACATAGACGCTCTCTCTTTTCGAGTAGTTATTATTTGATTCTAATTGGGAAATATATTTTTCATAGCATTCTCCGCAGATTATGTAAATATTCTTTTCTAATTCACATTTACAAATAATGCATTTATTGTTCATATGGATGGTGTCGCCATCCATAATATATAAATATTTCTGTAATTTAGGCGTAAAATGCAGAAAAACAGTTAGGGGGAAAAGTTTATAAATTCCCTAAAATATTCACTTCTTATTAGGTAAGCCGCGGTCGCCTAGCCTGGGAGGGCGCCAGACTGAAGATCTGGTATTCCGCTGGTTCAAATCCGGCCCGCGGCACTCCTTTTCAATTAGAAATCCTTTAATTGTTATTTTTGCTTTTGGTGCTCCTAAGATAAGATTCATTCTTAGAAACAGCTTCTCTTACGTCTTTATCAATGTCTTTTGATAATTCAGCCAAAATATCTAAATGAGTTTCTTCATTAAAGGCAACTTCTTCTCTTACGCCTTTATCTGTGTCTTTTGATAATCTTCGTAATATCTCTTGATTTTTTGTATGCATTGCAACTTTCCATCTTACGTCCGATTTTCTATCTTTTGAAAGGGTATCCATCGTTTTGGTAGGAGTTTTTTCATTGCAGGCTACAGACATTCTAACCGTTGTACTAGAATCTCTGGACAAACGATCCAATGTTTCTAAATCTAAATTATCATGAGATGCAACACTGCCTCTTATTCCTTCATCTGGATCTTCGCTTAACTCTTTCAAAGTATCTTGGTCTGTATTAGAGTTATTAGCAACCTCGTACCTGACATATTCTGATTCATCTTTGGCCAATTTTTTTAACGTTCCTGGGGTTGTAGATCCATTTTTTGCAATTGCTTTCCTTTCATCCTCATCAAATTGGGGAAAATGTATGTTCTTACTCATAATAAACCTCTTTTTTGGATTTATTTAAATTTTTCCACTTTAGAATATTCTATTTTAGTATTATGAGCTTATATAAGCGCCCTAACAATGTTAGGGAAAAAATATCATCAGAAAAATGGTTGTTTTTGGCTTGTAAAAAGCTAAAATCACATCAAAAAAGTTAGGAATTTTTTGATTATTTTTCTGACCTTTAAAATATAGATTTCCTGGAAAAAGGAGTTATTTAAGATTAATTTCACTTATCCAAAGCATTCTTAATAATTGTCAGCGCCATAGCCCTAATGCAGGGATCCCCGTGTCTTGCAAGCTCTTCTAGCCACTCTTTATTCTCGTAATAGTATTTGACGAGTTTTAGATTTGCCTCACTAGATTCTTTCATTATGGTAATACCTCCCTAAAAAATCTACGAATTGGTTTAGGCAGAATTCCTAATAATTTGAATAATAGTATTTTAATTTTTATGTCATAGCAAACCGATACTTTCATTTAGTATTACAAAGATTGTAAATAATAGTCCAATTAGTCCAATAATAAACCACTCTAAATCAACATCTTTTTTGAGTCTGTCAGTAGAAAAAAACACTATTCCCAAGATTCCAAAAACTACGGTGAAGAATAGACCCCATTTCCCTTGGAAATTGCTAATTTGCCACCTTTCATTTGCCATCTCTAGATTCGTAGTATCCAACAGATTTGCAACAATTTCATTTGAATACTTAATATTCTCTATATTTACATTATTAACTTTTTCATTTTGATACTCAAGTAGGCTATGGACTTGATACAATACTTCATTATTGCCTTTATACCAATATAAGTTATTAGAAATGCCAATTAAAGAAACTTGAACTTCTTCTAATGTAACTAAATTTTCGTCAAGTTTTGAATTCAATAATCTGTCTTTATGGTTTTGTGTCTGCTTTAGACTTTCTTTTATTTCTAATGTTCTTTTTTCTATGGTTTTCATTTGAAAATATTCATTAATAAATTGGTTCCAGAAGTCCCAATAACTTGTTTTTGGCGGATAGGTATCAGGAACAGAAGAGTTAATTTCAATTATTGTAGGCTCATATTCACAATTAACGATTCCTATAACAAAAGGATTCTGGGTATAAACATTGATTTTTTTTCCAAAATCAATTTCTGTTTCTTTTGATTCTTCTTTAATCTTGTCTTTAATCATGGCTTTGAGTTGGCGTAGTTTTTCCGAGTCTTCTATGTCTTCAGAATATTTTAAAAATGCAATATTTACATTACTTATTGACCTGTTGGAAAACGGTTTGACCATTAAATGATGAAATCCATATTCTTCTGAAAGAGAGCTATTAAGAAGTTGTTTTACTTGATCTCTTGCATTACCAAAGTCTCCATTAACAAAATCATGAAAAAGATAAACTGATTTCCCATTATCATAATATGATATATATAGGTCTTTCATGATTCCACTATGGGCAACTATTCCCTTATCTATAAAATGAGAAGAGCATAGTCTTTTGCCATCAAAAATAATGAAATCTCTTTTATTTGGATATTCTGCATCTTCTTTAATTATAAAAATAATCCCCAATATTTTACTAACTCTTTCTTTGTTTTGTTCATATTCATCTAATGTGAATTCATTATTTCCATTAATTGAAGATTCACTAATAATTTTTATATTTTTAATCTTGTCGTATTGATTACTCTCATTAGTATTTTGAGACAGTATGTCATTGGATATATAAAAAATATTTTCCATCTGTTTTCTGTCCAATTCACTTTTTTTAATTAAATAATTAAATTTATTTGTATCTTCCTGAATTGCTTGAGACAAAGAAGGTAAATTGTCTGAGATAATACGATCATACTCAAATGGAAATGGATCAATATCTTTTTCGTAAATATATATATCGAAATCTTCTATTTTTATTATCCTGCCATAATCAAACAATAATTCGTTATCATTTCCATTTACCGGAAAAACAAAAATATTTAGTAATAAAAAGAAAACAAGAAATATATGTAAGTATTTCATGCATTATTATAATCTTTATAATTTATAAATACTTTTCTTTTCCCCTCCGGCCTCCCCTCTTCGAGTGGAGGGAGGTCTCCGGGGGGGAGAGAATAGAAAGTTTTTCGTCCGCTAAGCAGACGGGGGAGGGCTAAAGCCCTCTCTTTGCCCACCCATAGTACGATGTTATATTTTACTATTAGAACTGTTCATTTATTTAGATTATTTTTCTTTTTATTGTTGAATAGGCTATATTTTGATTTTATTTCATTGGCCTTTTGTTCGTGGTAGTGTAATTTTGAATGTTCGCTTCTTGACATCACGATTAAATTATCTCTGCTGAAATTATTTTTATTTCCATCTTTATGGTGAACAACTCCATCGGGGTATACTTTTCCGCCCAACTGTTTTTCTTTAACTGCAATATGGACAAGTTTTCCAGTATCCTTAAATCTAGGGTATCCTTTTTTATCTTTATAGATCTTATTCGAAATATCTAATTTTGAATTATCTGTTTTCTTTCTTTTTTTCCAAAACATAAGAATCCCTTAAAAATTATTAGTTTTCATATTCTCCATTAATATTTAGCTTAGAACCGCATTTTTTACAATATAATTCAGTTTCTTCAACACCGGAACCACAAATCTTACATAAAGACCTTCTTTGAATTATATTATCCTCTGATTTTTTTAAAAAACTAAATTTTGATTTTTTCTCTATAATGTTTTTAGGAACTAATTGATTGTTACTTTTGAATCTCAGGAAACCACTTTCATCTGCATATATGTTATCGCTAAAATCTATTATTCTATTCTTCTTTTTATTTTTGAATTCCATAATAATTCCATTAATAACAAACCCAACTATTCCGATTATTGCCAAAATATCATCGCCCCATCCTACAATAGGAATATCAGGAATTAAATCAATAGGTGAAGCGACATATACGCCTAACACAGATGCCATAATCCAATTTACTATTCTGTAACGTAGTAAGTAAACTACAAGAGCGATTAAAAAGAATAATCCCAAAATAACAATAAGAGCAATATAATACCATTCCATTTAATCAACAATATTTTACTTTTTCCATATATAAGAATATGGAAAAAAATAGGGAAAATATGGAAAAATAATCTTTTTCCATTAAGAATTCTGCAATATGTCTCCGATATGCTTTTATCTAATAAATTATTTACTACAAACATATAATGGTGATTTTATGATTGTGTTCTACAATTCAAAGAATATGATTATCCTAAAAGAAGAAGATTTTGAAAATACATAATTTTTGATTTAAATATAGATAAGAGAAGATTAATATGTTGAATTATCTAGTCCGAATATCTGCTGTTAGTCGTGAATTAGCTAGATACGATGTTTCAAAGCTTGAAGAAATTACTGGCTATAGAGATCAAGATGGAAGCTATTTTATCTCTTTCAAAGAGACACATTTTTCTTATTTGAAATTTATCTTGGATACAAAAAATTTAAAAGATACAGAAATAGAAGACATGATTTCTAGATATTCTAAAATTGATGAAGATTCTGTGAGAGATGCCATTGGGATTATAGAATCATCAAATATTGGCAAATACAAACCACCTGGGAAAAAAGAATCACTTCTTGAAATTGAAAATCGTATTTTTAAAAGTAGAAATATTTTCTTAAAATCTAAAAAAGATTATCTAATTAGTGCTTTCAATATTTTTAAAGAAGAATTCCCTAATAAAATTGAATCTAAAGTCGGCAATTCAACAGATTTAGACTTATGGCAGATAATTAACCCAAAAATAAAAGATGTATCTAAAAATCGTTTCGACGATGGGCATTATGCAGATAGTGTCGAAGCCGCATTTAAAGAGATAAATTCAACAGTTAAAAAGATTGTAAAAACTAATAAAAATCAAGAAAGAGATGGAAAGGATTTAATGTTTTTTGCCTTCTCAAAAGATAATCCTGTAATAACTTTAAAAGATCCTTTTAATGATTTATCTGATGTAGATTTATTAAATATTCAAGAGGGATTTTCCTATATTCTTGCAGGCTCAATGCAAGCAATAAGAAATCCTAAAGCTCATTCGAATATCGAAATATCAAAGGAAAGAGCAATTCATTTCATTTTCTTGGCGAGCCTTTTGATGGAAAAGATTGAAGAAGCTTTAAAATAATAAGTTTTAAATTTCACTCTGCGTAAACTTTTATGTGGCTCTGATAAATCACTCGCTTAAAAGTTTCGGTTAAAAACTTCCAGAGTGAAATTGAGGGCATTAAGTTACTATTTCTCTAATCTCTATTCTTCTATTCTAAAATAGCAATTAAGCCCTGGCATAAAAAATCATTCTGATTTTCCATTTTTCTAAAAAACTTTGTTGCCTATATTCGGGGAATTTATGCGAAGCACAAAAACAAGTGTTTTGGAAAGTTTTCGGTTCTCCGAAACGGCTCTTTGAGCCTTGATGCCTTCTAGGCATGGTAAAGAGGAAAGAGCAAAGAGAGTTTATTATGAAAGATATAAGAAATGGTAAAATAAGGGAATCTTTAAGAAATGTAGTTGAGGCGTTTAAGGAGAGATGTTTCGGATGAATACTTATGATCTTAAATATTCTAACTGAAAAGTTTTTATACTATAATTAATTTTAATTCGTAAATGGTTGAAGAAAAATCTGATTTTGGAGGATTAGTAAATTTTGAAAAAATATATGATGATGAAATAAAAGATGAAAGTGAGGATAAATTAGGATTTTCAAATTTCACAAATACCTTTACCAGATATATTAATTTATTTAAAACTCCATTAGTTGTAGGGGTATATGGAGAATGGGGATCTGGGAAAAGTTCATTTGTAACTCTAGCTTTGAAAGAATTACCGCCAAACAATAACGAGAAGCTCGAACCTATTATTTTTGATTCATGGAAATATAAAGAAGAAACGTGTTTATGGAAATCGTTTTTACTCCACATATTAGGTAAATTAGATTATTATGATTTTATTAAGTCAGAGGATTATATTGATATTAAAAATAAATTATGTTATTCGGAAGATAAAATCCATATAGATAAAATAATTATGGGCTCTATTATTTTTATTTCTTTATTATTCGCATTTATTTCTATATATTATCCTTCTATAAGAAATTTTGAGATAAGTATAATTGTTTTCATTTTTTCTATTATGTTAGGAATAGTTCAAATAAACAGGAGCAGAGGTCCAATCAGTTCATTTAAAGAATTTGAAGATAAACTACAAGATTTGAAAGATGAATTTAAGATTATTAATGATAGGGTAATTGTAATAATAGAAAATCTGGATAGGGTAGAACCTAAATACGCATTGAATTTACTTGAATCGATAAAGATGCTTCTAAATTTCGAAAATTTCATATATATTGTGCCGTGTGATCCAAATATGCTGAAGGAAGAGATCAAAATTATGTATAATAACAATAATATTAACTCTGATGATTATCTGTCAAAAATAATAACTATCAATTATAACCTGCCCCCAACTAAACCAGAATACACTAAAATATTTATTTCTAGTATTATTAATCCAAATAAATTAAGTTCTAATAATACCTTCGAAATATTCTCAAAAGCTAACATTGTAAATCCTAGAAGAATAAAAAAGTTTTTACGTGAAGCCGATATGGCATATAGATTTATGATTGCAAGTGGTGAACCAGAAATAAAAATAAATCCATACTTGATTCTAGTACTTATAGTATCAAAATATAATTTTCCTGATTGCTACAACCTAATTATAAACGCAGTTGAATTTCCTTCTGAGATAGGCTCATTTAGAAGTATTTTGGAGTACATTTTTAATCCTCAAGACGGCTCGAAACAAAGTACTATTAATTATTGGAATTCATTAAAAGATGTGGTCAATTTCTATAGTGGAATGGATTTGTCTGATTCAGATATTAGAACTCCAATTAGAGATGAAAAAGCTGAAAATATAAGGCAGGAGACTATTAAATTCATGAAGTATTTCAATTATTATACAAAAGAAAGAATAATACCAACTGCGAACGAGGATTTCCTTTTGAATGATTTACCAAATTATTTACTATCAATATCTACAGTTAAACATAATAAAGAGCCTGAAGCAATAGAATTTGGAATTGGATTATCCTCTGATGTAGAATATAGTCATATAAAAGGCCCAGTACCCGTAAGGGAATATTATAAAACCCCTAAATCAATAAAAAGAAAATATAGATTATATGTCCCAAAAGAAAGAGTGTTTAGCGCATACGGATATAGTTGTGCAATAACTAAAGAAAAAACTCGTGAACTTCTGGAAGTGGCCCGTATTAAACCTCTTGAAGAGGGGGATATAGACAATGTTGAAAATTATATCGTTCTCAAGACAGATTTACATAGACTTTTAGATAAAGGATTGATTTCAATTGATGAGAACTATAAACTACATATAAGCCCAGAACTTAGAAATACCCCTTATGTTCAATATGATAACATGACTATTAACTTGCCCAAAGAAGAATCTTATTGGCCATCTAAATTAGCACTAAAATATCACTATGAGAATAAGTTCAAGAAATAGGATCTATTTTGTTCTCGTTAGCTAGATTACGCTTTAGATAAATCATTAGATGATTGGGGTCTGTCTAACTCTTAAACACCCTCCAGCTTAGAGTTAGCCGATTGGCTAGCAACTTTTGAATAATATGTTTAGATCCTTTTTAGACAAATTAGAGGGAGAATAGGGCTTCTTTATAGAGGGCAGAATCAGCTATATTATTATTACTATTATGAAGATGATAACGATAAGAAGTTATTATAAAATTATTGAAAAAAAAATTAAAGCTCTTAAGTTCTTTTTTGGTTTCGATTCGTTTTAGTTGTGTTCTTCGGTCAGCAGATATCCTTTTTGTTTCAGCTTCAACTTGTGTGAAGAGAATTGGACTTGTATCCTTGGGAGAATATCTGGCATTCCTTTTCTTATTAGCTTTAGATATTCACTAAAGAATCTGTAAGGATTCTCAACATCCAAAAGCTGTTCCAGTGCAAAGGAATATTCTTCTGCTTTTTCAGCATCCATAAATTCTTGGATATCCTCTTTGCACTTGTCCATTAGCTGAGTCAGGCGCTCGCGGTCGAAGATTCTTCTGCCATTTGCAATAACGAATAGTTTTGGATCTCTTTCCTGTATTTCAATGTATCCTAAGTCTTCGAGACTATGTACAATTGTCCTTGCTTGATGGTAAGAGATATTGCAGCTCTTTGCAACTTGTTTAATTCTCGGTAATATCTTTCTGTCCTCGAACCTACGAATAGACGACATAATCTCTATTCCTTTTGAATCAGGTATTTTTGGATGCATTTTTGTCCATTCTCTCTTGAATAAATCATTGATTTTCAATTGAATTCCTCCTTGATTTTATTGATTGGAGACAATAATGGGAATGATTTTCTTTGATGTCATTATTTAGATTATTTTCCATTTTACATGGCGTCTCCATACAGTGTTGATACTGGATGTCTTGGGGTATTATCAAAAAGAGACCGAAACTAGTCCACCGTATTTCGTTGAAAACTAGCTTTAGCTATTCTTTGTGATATCGAAACCTTTTTAAGTGTCAAGAAGAAAAGAAGATTGCATTTATCTTTCATTTCTTCTTGGGCTTCGTGCCCATATATTTTACTTTTTTACATACAATCACCTAGCATTTTATTAACATCCTTACGGATATGTTTCTTAATTATAAATCTTTTGGTAAACGATTTTTAAAATTTGATATTGCAAAATTATTTCAATATTTTTTATTTGATTAATCAAATTATTGAAGGCAAATATTAGTGTAATTACCCCTCTAGTTATCAAAGTTAGAATTATCTTAAATCCCGAGGTTCTTATTGTGTTTTTAGGCCTTATTTCTGCAACCACATATAAACTATTAACCTTTTATTTATAAGGTTTTTGGGTTATATTATCTATTTAGTATGTACTATTTTTTAGTATGTACTATTTTTTAGATATAAATGATTCAATTTCTTCTTTCATCTTTGGATTTGAATTAATAGTTTCAACAATCTCTAGAATCTTCTCGAAATCTTCAATCACACTTCTATCTATTTTTGAAATATCAAAGAACTTTTCCCTCATTTCTGACTTTCCATCTCCATTATAGATTTTTATCTTCATCAAGGAGAATGGCACACCTAAAACAGTATTTCGATGCAGGCTGTGACTTTTGTTTAAATATCTATAATCGTTCATTTTATATTTCTTGTTTTCCTTTTCATTATTGGTGTTATAATGAAAGACGGCGTATTTTACGGAAAAGGTGTAAACAAAATAAAAAATGAATATCCAGAGATATATGAAGCTATAGTAAAGCTTGACGAAGCAGTTTTCACTGGAAGAGTCTTAGACTATAGGACTCAGAAATTAGTTGCACTTGGAATAACAGCAGCTAGAGCAGATGAAAGTGCAACAAAAAGACAGATGATGTCGGGGATGAATGAATTTAATATAACAAAGGATGAAATTGTTGATGTACTAAGAGTTGTCTTACTAACTTCAGGCATGCCTGCATTTAACAAAGGGATGAGAATCTTAGATGAGATAGAAAAACAATAATTTTCTATTTTTCTTTTAATTAATCTTAATTCTTATATATAGCAAACTCAATCTATACCTTAGAGCCAAGAGAGTGTTTAGATGAAAGACGTTGAAATAAAGTGTCCTCATTGCGACAAGAAGATTATCATCCCTGAGAGCCTTCTAGTAAAAATTATAGACAAATATCAACAGAATAAAATAGAAGAAAATTCAACCTCAATAGAGGGGCCTAAAGTGAATACGGCTATCCAAGAACTAGAGGCCGAACTTGTAGTAAAGAAAGAGCAGCTATCTGAGGTAATGTCAAAGCTTGAACGAAATCAAGCTGATCTCACGAGGGTTGTTAAGAGGAGTAGTGTCAAGACTGAGGATATGTATCGGATACAGAAGGAGAGGACAATTCTTATCCAGAAGGCAAAGAATCTCCAAGATGAAATAGCTGCAAT
Organism: Methanofastidiosum sp.; assembly: GCA_035362715.1. Taxonomy (NCBI): domain Archaea; kingdom Methanobacteriati; phylum Methanobacteriota; class Candidatus Methanofastidiosia; order Candidatus Methanofastidiosales; family Candidatus Methanofastidiosaceae; genus Candidatus Methanofastidiosum; species Methanofastidiosum sp. Next base: position 127,876 of record DAOSDU010000001.1, on the reverse strand, counting down.
AGCTAATCAACTTGGCAAACAAAATAATAAATCAAGTAAGGTAAAATATCTTTAATCTTTTAATCCATATATCTCAACATCAGACCTATCAAAACCTTTATCAAAAATATTGATATATTTGATAATGTCTTCAAAATGATTTTTTATTTTGGTATTTTCTTCACCATATGGATAGTATGCAAAGAAGAGGTAGTTCCTAGTTTTCTCTGTGATCATTGTCCTTCTATCTGGCCCAAACAAAACACTTGATATTATCCCAAATTCATCTTCTGTTGTAATATCCTCTGGCTTTAGCTTCATTTCTTTTCCGCTGATGTTCACATACTCTTCGCTGCCTTTTGTTATCTTTGTACTCAAGCTGCCCTTGATTAGGTCAAGGTCATGGCCGGCTGTAAGATACATATTCTTTAGCTCAGCCATGAACATCGCCTCAACAACAGTATACTGCGATGGGAAACTCTTGCCACTGGCTATCGATTTAATCTGGTATTCAATCGGGTACTTCTTTTCAAATTTCTTAAAGAACAGGCTATATTTCTTTATAGTCTCAGATTCTAGGTAATCTTTAGCGTTATTTCGAATATCTGCTTCAATCCTTCTCTTTTCCTTCTCTAGAGACTCATCAACTTTTTTATTTTCTAAATTTCTAACTTCCATCGTAGAAACTTTTAGATCGGGAAAATAATCCGCCAAATACTTTGAAAAATCTACCTTCATGATTATATTTTCCTAGATCGATTTAAATTTTTATTGAAAGGATGGGCAGTAAAGATTTTAAAGTTTGTTCTCTCTAATTACATGGGGATTAAATGATCTGTAAAAATTGTGGCAAGGAGATAGAAGACACTGTGAAATTCTGCCCTGAGTGTGGCTCTTCAACGGCAAAGAGGGATGAATTTTACGTGGATTCAGATCACCTTGTAGAGGAGATAAAGAAGATTATCGATGAGGGGATTGCAACAAGAATTATTATAAAGGATGAGGCCGATAAAACGCTTCTAGATATCCCTCTTGCAGCAGGTGTTGTGGGCGCATTAATTGCCCCGTGGCTTGCAGCTCTTGGAGCAATAGCTGCGCTTGTTGTAAAATGCAAGATAGTTGTAGAGAAACCTAATTAAATTTTTATTTTTTATTCTAGTAAATTATTTAAATAAATTTAACTCATTTGAATAGGTGAGAAAATGGATCCTTCCGATGATATAATTATTATTGAAACTAAGAAGATTGATGTTGATAGTCCAATAGTTCTAGAAGGTGTTCCCGACATGGGGCTCGTTGGTTCAATTGCCGTAAGTCACATGGTACAAGAGCAGAATTTTGATGCAGTGGGGTACATCAAGTCTGATCTTTTCCCTCCAGTAATGGTAGTCCACGAGAGAAAGGTATTGAATCCTGTCAGGATATTCCAAAAAGGGAAGATAATTGCAATATTGTCTGAAATCCCAATTGACCCAAAACCAGGGTATATGCTCTCAAAAAGGCTCACTGAATGGTATAAAGAAAAGGGCGTGGAGCTTATAGTCTCTATAAGTGGAACGCCCCTCCAGGAAAGAATTGACATCGATGAGCCAGAAGTTTTTGGGACATCAAATAATGAAGAGATACTGAAAAAAATGGAGGATTCAGGAGTTAAGATCCTCGAAGAGGGTTTTGTTTCTGGATTTTATGCATTGATACTTAAGAACTCTATTGAACTAAATTTAAATTCATCTGTTTTACTGGCCCAGTGTTATTCAAGTTACCCTGATCCAGGGGCTGCAGCTTCAATTCTAAAGATTCTGAATAAAATGACAGGCTTGAATGTAGATGTCAAACAGTTGATTGAGCAGGCAGAAGATCTGAAGGTCAATTACAGGGCACTCATGGAGCAGACAAACGCATCTATCCAGAGGGAAAACAAAGTTGATGTACCGACTATGTATAGGTAGATACAATGATAAGAAGGTACTATATTATTAGCAGAGATGCAAACCATTCATTTAAAGAGCATTATTGGCATATTAACTACTGTAGCTGCAATAATGTTGAACCCCTAACAGAGTTCAATGAGACTAAGGGATCCTTAATTGCAACTTTGGATATGCCCTGCGTTGAAAAGGAAAAAATAGAGGTAACGTCCGAAGAAAAATGTGTCAGTGTGTTCGCACCCACCACAAAAGGATTCTGCTTTAAAAGAGATATTAATCTTCCATTTTCAACTGACCCTGAAAAAGTCTTGGCCACCTTTAAGAAAGGGATCTTAGTAATCGAAATACCGAAAAAAGTTAAGCATTTTAAAGTAGAAATAAAATAATTCATTGCCATTTTTCCAATGCTTTTCTTAGCTCCACGTGGGTCTTTGCATACTCTTGTAGCGAAACCCCTTCCATTACGGCATCGACTGCTTGCCTCATAGCAGTTGCGCCTTTTATCGTTCCATCAGGGTGTCCGTGGATTCCGCCACCGGCTTGGATTATTGTGTCATCTCCCATAAATTGTACTATCTCGGGTATATGGCCCGGGTGAAGCCCTCCAGAGTTTACTGGAAAACACGGATTCATGCCAAAAAGGTCAGATACGATCTTCTCCTTATTTTTCAGTACTTCAGTTAGTTCCCCTTCCATTTTACCAACTACAGTCCCAATATGCAACTGGTCAATTCCCGAAAGTCTTGAGAGAAGTGATAGCACCGGCATCGAAATACCGTGTCGCTCATATCTTGTCATTGCAGCATGCATCGCCCTGTGACCATGTATTATCATCTTAAATCCGTGGTCTCTTATCTCTTGGACTTTGGAGAATCCGGCAACTAGGATGTCAACCATTATGCAAGCCCCGCCATGGTCTTTTACAAACTGTGCCCTCTCCGTCATATTTACTCCAGTTATGTTTGGGGCATAGAGCTTCTTTTCCCCAGTTTCACTCTCGGCCCTGTCAAGGGCATCTAGGACTTTTATGACCCTATCTTCAAAAGGGCAGAACCTCTGATTTGTTAGATTCTCATCGTCCTTTACAAAATCGCATCCCCCATACCATGATTCGTATGAGACAGTGGCAGTATCCTCTGGATTTAGTCCAACTTTTGGCTTAACAATAGTGCCGATATGAGGTCTCCCCGTCTTATAGGTCTTCATGTATTTTCTGACGCCTTCAATTCCAAACTCAGGCCCTTTGAAAGTCTTGATGTATCTGTATGGGATCTCGATATCAAATAGTCTTGCTTTAGGTATTATCTTCATACCGAGGATGTTCCCTGAAATATCGGAGAGGATTTGCGGAACTGAATTATCTTCAAACAGCTCTATCGGGTATGCAACTTTGATATGCGCAGCTTTATTCCCTTCAATTTCAAATAGTTCTTTTGCATAAAAAACAAAAGCCGATAGGCTAGAAGTATACCCTTTAGCAGTTTTTAGCGGGGTCCAAGTACCATTGGAAGATTCCTTTGCAAGCTCTCCCGCATTTTTCAGGATATCATCTGTTTCAATATAAAAATCCGCAATCAGATAGTTATCTTTATCGATATCCTCCCCCAGTTTTACAAAATCCATCTAATCACCTTATTAATTAAGAAAAGAATCTATTTAAATCTAAGGGATTTAATGAATAAATAAGAAATTAAATTAAGAATAGTTTATTAAAACTAGTTTTTTTCGACTTGAACTTCGACATCATCTATGTACCAGCCACGGTAGTCGTTTGCCAGTTCATCGCTCATGTCAAAATAAAAGCTTACCTCGATAACTTTCCCTTTGTAAGCTGAGATGTCATAAGTTTTCTGAAGCCACTGTTCCATTGGGTCGTTGTTTAACTGGTCTAGATCTATCCAGTTTCCATTCCCAACTTCCCTTATCTGGACAAATCTCTGGTCGTAAAGTTTGCTCATATTTTCAGTCTGATACCAGTACCAAAATGTTAAAGTTGCTTTAGTTGAATCTTTGAGATTTATTTGGGGGGATACAAGTCTCCCGCTGTTAGCAGTCCCAGAATCATAGGTTCCTGTAAGGTCACTTCCATACCAGAAACTTGAAACTCCGCTATTGGCGTTTCTGTATTGAGACGTTTCATTTACAATATGCCACATACCTGTTGATTCCCAATCATCTGCACCTTTCTCATAATTATAGGTGTAGTTGTCGCTGAATACAGGCACAGCAACTATCAAAGATAAAACTGCAATCGATAACAGAGCAATTCCAATCTTTTTCATTGAAACCACCTTCATGTTATTAGCTACCCCAGACCTAATTTATAAGCCTTTCTACAAATATATACTATATATTATAAAATTATTAAAATATATTTATATTTTCAATTATTATTTATGATAATCAATAAAACAAATTAAAATTTAAAAAATAGATTGATATTGAGATTTTTATACTAATCGCGACATGTAACTAAGGAACCTAAGCGTGTACTATCCCAAGATAGGCAATTTAACCCTTTGGATCTTTCTTATTTTAGATTTTGAATTACTTGCATGCCTATTTTTTTGTCAACTCATCAAGGATTCTCATACCCTTTGTGAAGGCTGGCTGGCCTGATGTCAATAAAACTACTCTCAAAACATCGACTATTTCATCTGGCGTAACCTTTAGCTCCTTAATAGCTGAGCGCATCTGTTTTTCTGTGGCTGTTTCATCACAGTGGCCGGCAGCGATTCCAATTGCAATAAGCTTCTGTGTTTTATAATCTAAGGCTTTCCCGGTGTAAACAACTTCGTTAAGAGTCTTTATAGCTTCATAAATATCGGGGTACTCTTTTTTTACCTTCCCCATGCCCTTTCCATAAAATATTTCATATTTCATTTTATCCCAATTACTAATTAGTTTTAATCTTTATAAACATAATTACTTTTGAAATATAAATAATCAAAAGACATTTAATGAATTTTCTTATCTGGAAAGTAATGGAGGAGCTGTTACTTCTTTCTATCGGTTTTGGCGTAGGATTATCGGGGGCAATTGCACCTGGCCCGCTATTTATGGCCACAATAAAGGATACTTTGAAGTACGGCCCGCTTTCCGGCCCAATGATATGTGTCGGGCACCTTTTTGTAGAGATCCCGATAATAATAGGCCTTTCCCTTGGCATATCTTATGTCATCAATATCCCGATTGTGAGAGCCATGATAGGGTTAATTGGAGGGGTGAGCCTTTTTTACCTGGGGGTTCAGATCATAAAAGACAGGAAAAAATTTGAAAAGGTTTCTGAAGAGAGTATGAAGGATATTGAAAATGATAATGTAAGAATTAAAAAGGAGTATTTGCTCCCGATGAAAACAGGTTTCATATTCACAATTTTAAATCCAGCAATGTTTATCTGGTGGTTTACAGTTGGGAACGGTCTTGTTATGAGGGGCCTTGCAATTGGATTTATGGGGGTTTTCCTATTATTTGTGGGCCACTGGTTAGCAGATCTTTCATGGTATTCATTTCTTTCATTTTCAGTTTCTAAAGGTAAGAAGTTCATAAGTGCTAGAATCTATGAGGTAATTCTCTTTGCCTGCGGGATCTTCCTTCTTTCCATCGGATTGTATTTCCTCTACGGTTCCCTCCCTTATTTTAGTCACTATATCTAATATTTTTATATTAGAAAATATAATAGTATAATATGCTTGAAATAGATGGTAGTTTTGGGGAAGGAGGAGGCCAGATACTCAGGACTTCACTAGCCCTATCTGTTTTAACAGAAACTCCTGTCCACGTCTATAATATCAGGAGGAACAGGCCAAGGGAAGGATTAGCCCCGCAGCACTTGAAAACAATATCTGCAATTGAAGAGCTCACTGGCTCGATAGCAGAAGGGAAATCAATAAGCTCAACTGAAATTAAGTTTATACCCAAAAATGAGTTCAAAAGAAAGATCATGATTAATATTGGAACTGCAGGGAGCATTACTCTGCTATTGCAGTCCCTCATGGTACTTTTACCCTTTTTAGAAAATAAAACAACTGTCGGCGTCTACGGGGGGACAGATGTCCCATGGAGCCCCCAGATAGACTATCTTAGGGAAGTAACTGTACCGACTCTAGAGAGGATGGGGTACAGTATTTCAATCGGCAAAATAACGAGAGGGTACTATCCAGAAGGCGGGGGTTACGCCGAGATAGAGGTAAAACCTGTTAAAAAACTTAAATCAATCCAAATCGACAAATTTGAAAAATTGTCAAAAATTCAGGGTATTTCTTACTCCACAAATCTCCCTGAAAATGTTACTGAACGGCAAAAAAAATCCGCAAGGTGTGTGATTTCTAGAGAAGGTATCACGCCTAACATCAAACTTCAAGTTGAAAAGGATTCAAGCCAAAGGATCGGCTCCGGCATATTCCTTTTTTCAAAAGATAAGGACTCAATCATCGGAGACGGGTCATTGGGTGAAAGAGGGAAAAGGGCAGAAGAGGTGGGCCAAGAGGGGGCAAAACAGTTTATGGAGAAGTATTCGGAAGGGTTTGATTGTCACCTATCCGACCAACTAGTCCCATATATGGCTCTAGCGGAGGGGACATCTTCTATATATACCAAAAATACTTCTCATCTTGAGACAAATATCTCGATTTTGGAGAAATTTTACGATATTAAATTTTTATGGAAGGATAATTTGTTAGAAGTAGAGGGCATTGGGCTTGAAAATGTTTATATAGATTGAACTTTAATAAACTAAGGTGAGAGAATGGGAGAGCTAAAGAAAGTATCTGAATTTGTGTATGAGATTGAGAAAAAAGGTGAGATGAAAGTACCAGCTAGGATTTATGCCGATGACAAACTTATAGTTAAAATGAAGGAAGACCTGACATTAAAACAGGCGGAGAATGTATCTTGCCTTAAAGGGATTGAAGGTTATTCTTTTGTCATGCCTGATGGCCACCAGGGCTATGGATTCCCCATAGGTGGGGTCGCCGCAATGGATTATGAAAATGGCATCATATCCCCTGGGGGGGTCGGATACGACATAAACTGCGGGGTAAGGCTTCTAAAATCTGACTTAACTCATGATGATGTTTTTGAGAAAAGAAAGGATATTATTGATTCTATATTCAAAAATGTCCCTTCTGGGCTCGGTTCCCAGGGCAAGGTAAGATTATCTTCTAAAGATCTTGATGAGGTCCTGATGGTCGGGGCAAAATGGGCAGTTGATGAGGACTACGGCTGGAAAAAAGACCTGAAGCGCATTGAGAGCGAAGGCAGCATGGAAGGAGACCCAAGCAAGGTCAGCAGCAACGCAAAGAAGAGAGGGATGCCTCAGCTAGGAAGTCTTGGCAGCGGTAATCATTTCCTTGAAATGCAGGTTATCGATGAGATTTATGATGAAAAAATAGCTGCTGGATTTGGGCTCCGGGAAGGGCAGATCTGTTTTATGATGCATACAGGATCTAGAGGGTGCGGTCATCAGATATGCTCTGACTATATCCAGACAATGGAAGGGGCGCATAAAAAATACAATATAAAAATTCCAGATAGGGAGCTGGTATGCGCACCCGTCCACTCTAAAGAAGGGGAGGATTATTTCAAAGCCATGAGTTCAGGTGCTAACTTTGCATGGGCGAACAGGCAGATGATAACGCACTGGATAAGAGAATCTATTTCAAAAGTGATAGATGAGGATCCAGAAGATCTAGGATTAGAAATACTTTACGATGTTGCCCATAATATAGCCAAGCTCGAAAAACACAACGGCAAGAAGTACTGCGTCCATAGAAAAGGTGCAACAAGGGCATTTTGGAAAGGAAGAGAAGAACTACCAAAAGAATATGAAGACATTGGGCAGCCAGTTATAATCCCCGGTGATATGGGGACAGCATCTTACATAATGGTTGGAATTAAATCATCCAGTCAAACATTCGGCTCGACATGCCATGGTGCTGGAAGAGTACTTTCAAGGAGTGCAGCGATTAAGAAATTTAGGGGCGAAGACATAATTAAAATGCTTGAAAAACAAAATATATATGTCAAGGCAGCCTCTCCAAAGGTCGTTGCCGAAGAGGCGCCTGACGTATACAAAGATATCCACAACGTAGTGGATGTATGCGATAAAGCAGGGCTTGCAAAGAAGGTTGCAAAATTAAGGCCAATAGGGGTGGCTAAAGGATAGTTAATCCTTTAGATAGCCCTCGATGCTTTGATCCCACATCTTGTAAAAGAAATCCTTTGTTTTCTTTATTGTGGCCTTGTCGTTAGTTATTATTCCTGCTTCAAAGTGATCATAGAAGCTGTCTCTTGTTAGATCTGAGGAAGAAATCAACGCCTCTCTATCATCAGAAACTAAGAATCTAGCATGGCATTCCCTATTTACTCTGACCTCTGCGCCATTTTTCTTTAATATTTTGAACGCCTTTTTATTGCCTGGCCTTGTAATGTGTCTGAATATCACTCTTACTTTTGCACCCTTTTTCACAACATCTATTATAAAAGATACAATGGAATCATCGAGATACCCTGAAATAAGAAGCTCATTTTGAGTGTTTTCTATGAGATTAATGGATCTATCTTTTATAATTTTGTCTTGGGGGGTGGTGAAGATTAATTCAAAAGGAGATTCCAAAGGCGGTAATTTTTCGTAAGTAACTTTCTTAGATGATATTTCTTCAACTTCAGCGGCCTGGCCTAAAGTATAATAGACTCCGGGGTCTGCTACTACACATTCAGTAATCTTACTGATTTCTTCCCACAACTCTATTAGTTTTTTAGGATCGCCATGATTTAAAAATACTTTTTTTGGTGGTTCTTTAAATGATGAAACATAATCGATTAGATCTGGATGGGAAGCATGGGCAGAGAATTCAATCCATTCTACCCTCGACTTAATCTTTCTTAGTTTTCCATCCTCATCTTTAAATTCTCTTAATCCATCTAAAATTTGTCTGCCAAAAGTTTCTTCAACCTGGTAACCAACTAATAAAAGTGTGTTTTTTTCATCAGGTGCCCATGATTTAAAATAATCAATAACTGGACCCCCCGACATCATTCCCGCAGTAGTAACGACTATTACCGGCTCAGGTGACTGAATTATTTTCTTCCTGTTCCACACCTCTCTAAAAATTGTGCTGTTGAAAGGATTTTCTTTTTTGAAGAGATTTATCATCTTTTGATTCATCCAGTTGGGGTAGTTGTCGTAGATGTCATTTGCTTTGACAAGCATGCCCTCAAGGTATATGGGCTGCGATACCTCGCCCCTTTCCTTTGCCTCTTTTAGAATCATCATTATATTTTGGGCTCTGTCTATTGCAAAAACAGGTATCAAGACATTTCCTTTCTTCTTTTTTGTTTCCTTAATTATTCGGATGAGGTCCTTTTCTCTCTGTTCTATTGGTGGGTGTGTGTCACTTCTCATTCCATAAGTTGATTCTAGTATTAGGTAGTCCACTCCGGGTATTCCTTTTTTAACTGGATTTAAAGTTCTAACATCGGAGCCGATATCCCCTGTATAGACAATTCTTCCGTAAGGTGTGTCAAGACATATTTGAGCCGCGCCCAATATATGGCCGGCATCATAAAAAGTAAGGGATATGTCATCATTTATGTAGACCTTTTCTTCATAGTTTAGAGCTACTGCTCTAGCGATCTCTTTTCTTATATCTTCTTGATAATAAGGAACTTTTTCTCCCTGAAGCTCTTGGACTTTGATAAAATCTTTCTGGATTAAAAGTGCCAGGTCCATAGTTGGCTTAGTAAAGTATATGGGGCCGTTATATCCAAGAGAATAAAAACGGGGTGCATATCCAGAATGGTCAAGATGTGCGTGAGATATAATAATAGCTTCAATTGCGGATATGTTAACATCCGATAAATCAGGATACATTCCTTCCCCAGAAAGCTTTACTCCGCAATCAAAAATAAATATTCGTCCATCAATATCAACTTCAACGCAAGATCTTCCGACCTCGCCAGCAGCGCCTAACCATCTAATCTTCATGGACATTCAAAAGTAAAAACCTTTAAATGTTTTATGAATTATTAACTAACATGGAACTTCAATATCATATTAAGTGTAAGGATGGCGATATATTTCCTTACGTTATCATGCCAGGGGACCCAAATAGGGTAAATTTAATTGGGAGCTTTATGGAGGATGTCAAGCAAATTGCATCCAACAGGGAGTATACTACCATTTCGGGGTATTACAAGGGTGTTGGGATAAGTGTTACATCTACGGGAATTGGCGCACCCTCAACTTCCATTGCAATAGAAGAGTTAGCGAGGATTGGTGCAAAGACTTTGATTAGGGTGGGGAGCGCTGGGGCATTGGAAGAAACAATAAAATGTGGGGATTTAATAATAAACACAGCTTCAGTCAGATATGACGGTGCAACGAAAGATTATGTCAATCCATTTTACCCCGCAGTTGCGTCCTACGAAGTAACTCTTGCGTTAATAGAAGCATGTGAAAAACTTAATTATAGATATCATGTCGGCATTGGTGCCAGCAGAGATACATTTTATGGCGGGCAGGAGAGGCCTTCTTTTGGGGATTATCATCAGTCTTTCATGGATGATCTAATAGATGATCTGGAAAAAGCTAAAGTTTTAAATTTGGAGATGGAGGCATCAACAGTTTTTACACTTTCAAGTCTTTTTGGACTTAGGGCAGGAGCAATACTTGCTGTATTCGGAAATCGCAAGACTCAAGAGTTTGAGGTTAAAGGAGAAGAAGAGGCTGCAAAAGCAACACTTGAGTCGATAAAGATTCTCTCTGATTGGGATAAGATTAAAGAAAAAAAGAATAAAAAATACCTCTATCCCTCTTTAATCTAAAAAATTAGAGCAAATGTTTTAAAACGACCTAATTTTATACAATTAATCATGCCGTTGTAGCAAAGCTCGGCCATGCGCTAGACTCGTAATCTAGTTCGACGGGGGTTCAAATCCCCCCAACGGCTTCATATTCATTCTGAGTTCCGATTTGAAAAAAAATTCAAAAAGAAATAACATATAAGAAAGGTCAAAACTTATATAAAAGATTCTTCCAATTTATAGAATAACGCCGAAATATAGGGGATTTTTCAATTGAATCTTCACAGAAAAAGTAGACTAATTATTTCTTTGATGGTTATAGTTTCAACTATCTTAGTTTCCTTATTTTCTGGATTATTTATAATGGGGACATCTAATGAAATTGAAAATGACGCTATAACAAAGGAAATTGAGAAAACTGTCAAAATAATTAATTACGAAATATTAAACCTGGATTCAACTACAATTGATTGGGCATTCTGGGACGATACTTATTACTTTGCGATAGATAAAAACAATGACTATGTAGCCAATAATCTTATGGATGATACTTTTTCTTACCTAGAAATTAATTTTTTTATTATCTTGGGTACTGACGGTAAAATAATTTATAAAAAAGCTTATGACTTAGCTGAAGAAAAAGAAATAGATTTTCCTATAAGTTTAGAAAATTCAATATCTAATAATGAAACATTTTTACTAACAAAATCAGACAGCTTCGTAAGAGGGATCCTAAACACCGAAGAAATATCTGCTATTTTAGCATCTCGGCCGATTTTAAAAAGTGATTCCGCAGGCTCTATATATGGGACACTTATACTTGGTCAGTTTATAGATCCAAGTAAAATTAATACTTTATCAGAAATATCCCCACATAATATCCAATTATATAAAATAGATTCTCCAGAAGCAGATCAGATCTTGAAAGACTCACCTAATGATTTCTTAGAAGGAAAAAAGATGCATTCGAAAGTAATTAACGATTCTACAATTAATGGCTATTATATCTTGAAAGATATATACGGGGCACCAGGGCTCCTACTTGAAATTGAAGTGCCCAGGAACATATACTTAGCATTAAAGAAAGCAAGATTCTATTTTTTAGGGGGAATGTTGGGATTTGGTCTTCTTTTTGAGATAGCATTCCTTCTAGTACTAGAAAAGGGAATCCTTTCAAAAATTTTCAGTCTCGAAAAAGGAGTAAAGGAAATATCAACAAAAAAGGATTATTCTTCTAGATTAAATATTCACGGGGATGATGAGATTGATTCGCTTGCCTCTAATATTAATGAAATGATTGAAAATATACAAAAATCATCTATAGTACTAAAAGAGAGTGAAGAGAGGTATCGAACTTTATTTGAGGAATCGATGGATGCAATCTGGACTACGGAGTTAGATGGTAAAATTATCGCTGCAAATGAAGCTTCAGCAAAATTACTCGATATCCCTCTAAATCAATTGATTGGCTCAAATATCCTAGATTTCTATGAATCCCCAGGGGATAGAATTGAATTTCAAAATAAAGTCGCCGAATTAGGTTCAGTTAAAGAATACCCCCTAGATTTAATTACTAAAAAAGGGCAAAGAGTATATTGCCTTATTTCTTTTTCTGCTTGGCGGAGCAATAAAGGGGAGATTATTGGTTACCGTGGGATTGTCCACAACATAACAACTAGAAAATTATATGAAAAACAATTATTAGAATTAAATGATACTCTTAAAGTAATAAACAAAATATTAAGGCATGACATATTGAATGAACTCACTGTAGTCATGTCTATATGTGATTTGATAGAGACTGGGGACAATCGTCTAAAAGATAAAATGATAAAAACAATATACAAGTCAGTTAATCTAATTGAAAAGATGAGAGAGCTTGAGCAAGCTGTAACTTCAGGTGGGCAAATGAAGATATACAATCTTCAAGATGTAATAAATGAAGTAATCAAAAATTACCCCAATATAAGCTTCTCAATTTCTGGAGATTGTAATGTTGTTGCAGACGGAGCACTTAATTCTGTAATTGATAATCTTGTCCGCAATGCTATTGTACATGGAAAAACAGATAGAATTGACTTCAAGATAGAAAATGAAGAAAGATTTTGCTTCATGAAAGTTATAGACTATGGTAAAGGGATTTCTGAAGATATAAAAAAGAATATTTTTGATGAAGGGGTAAGTTTCGGTGAGAACAAGGGAAGTGGTCTTGGTCTCTATATCGTGAAAAAAGTAATTGAACGTTATGGCGGCACCATAACAGTGGAAGACAATAAGCCAAGTGGCACTATCTTCGCGGTAAAATTAAGAAAAACATATGAATTTAGCTAAGTGCTATCAAGTGAATTGTCACTATTCTTTGGATTACAGCTTAATTTTCCCGTATATTCTTTAAGTAATATGCTTCCCGTTAGTATAAACAGTCCTAACGCAAATCCGCCTATGACGTCTGTCAACCAGTGGACATTTAGGTATATTCTTGAAAATCCTATTAATAAGATCATAAAAGATGAAATGCTTATTGTGACCCCTTTTATCGCACGAGATTCACTCTTGTGCATAATAAGATAAGTTAGAAATCCAAAAAATACCACCGCATCAGCCGTATGGCCACTTGGAAATGAAAAGTCTGTTTTAGATATAATTCCATTTAAGGGTCTTGCCCTCATAATTATCTCTTTTAATACTAATAATACTATAGCATCTAACAATATAGTCATTGAAAAAAACAGGGCAAATTTTTTACAGTACCTTCTCAAAAGAAATACGGATAATAATATAGATATTACAATCATGGATACAAGATCAAAAATAACATCAATTAGAATTGATAATGACGTAAAGAAAGAATTCCTGATTTGAGGTATTGCCATATTAATAAATAAGTCAAATTGAACTAATGTTCCACTATTCAACACTTCTAGAAATATTACGAGAAATAATATTAAGGAAAATGTGTTAATAATGATTATATTCACAGAAGTTTTCATAATATTAATAATAAAAAATATTAGTTATGGAGCTTCTGAGACAGGCCCGTCATAAATTTCATCGCCTATCTTTATTTTCGTGAGATTGTTCAATCTTTTTTCAACTTCTTCAATACTCTTTTTTATTTTTTCTATTTCCTTTCTTATAGCTTTAACATCATTTTCTGCCATAATATGACCTCCACTAACAACTTAAGGGGAAAGGAAACAATAGACATTTTTATGATCATATCAAGATTTTATAATTAATCAATTCTTTCCCCAGTCATTATAATATGTTACTACTTGTATATTTATATATTTTTGGCTTTCAATAATATATATCCAATAGGCTTAATAACTAATTTAATATTTCCAAATCAAAGGTATATCAGGTGAAGAAATGAGACTAAGTGAATTTGAAAAGATGGTTTATGATGGCTTGATGAAGTGCGATAATCTTGAAGATTGTAAGACTATTGTAAAAGAATCAATAAATATGCTTAATGAATTTAAGGATGATGAAAATTCCAAGTCACACTACCTAATGACACTATCAAATCTTTCTACTATGCTTCAAATGATGAGCCACTCCTTGTCAGTTGAGCAGTTTAAGGAAGAGCTAAACAAAATTGTAGAACTCTGAATCACAAATAGTAGTAAAATCTACACTTCTCTCCTTTATTTACCCCTTCTGTATTTTCATTGATTAGTGCATAGCCAGTAGAACTAGAAATAGAAGAAATCACCCCAGAACCAGAAAGCCTTACCGGATAAATCTCACTGTCTTTTAAGATACACCTTACGAATTCGACTCTCCCTAATTCAGAAGAATAATTCTCGGAGAATGTTAAATCAACTGATTTCAATATTTTTGTTTTGAGGATATTTTCTAAATAAGGGACTACAAAGAGATAGAATTGGACAAAGGAAGCTACGGGGTATCCTGACATGATGAATATTGGGATGCCTTGAATAGAAAATCCTATTGGTTTACCTGGCTTAATTGTTACCCCGTGAAATACAATATTTTCTATAATTTTTGGAAGATAATCTTTTTTGCCGAATGAGCTACCCCCTGTAATTAATATAATGTCTGAATCTTTCTTAGAGATATTAATAACTTTTAAAATTTCTTCCTGATCGTCGGGTACTCTAAATTTGTGGACTACTTTACAAAAAGCCCTTATCGATAGTGAAGACAACATTATTGAATTTGAATCGATTATCTTTCCACTTTCTACTTCATTTGCGTCTTCAACTAATTCGTCACCTGTTACTATAATCGAGATCCTTGGAAGCTTCTTAACAACAATTTTTTCGATACCAAGTGATTTTAATAGTGAAAGATGTTCGGGGCCTATAATAGTTCCTTTCTTTAATATAAGATCCCCTTTTCTTATGTCCTCGCCTTTTCTAGAAACATGAAGATAGGGGAAGACTTTTTTGTAAATGTGAACTTTATCTTTTTCTCTATCTGTGAACTCCTGCATTACTACAGAATCCGCACCTTTTGGGATCATTGCCCCAGTCATAATCTCTATTGCAGTGCCCGCGGCTACCACTTTATGGGATACTTTTCCAGCAGTTATCGAATCAATTATTTCTAGAGTAACGTGAGAGCCTTCAGATATTGAAAATGTATCTTTAGCCTGTATCGCATAGCCATCCATTGCAGATCTATCAAAACCTGGTGAATCAAAAGGCGAATATATATCCTCAGAGATTATCCTATCCAAAGAATCATTAAGGGCAATGATTTCAGAATCAAAGACTTTTGAATGAGCTTTAACTAGTTCTAACGCCTTGTTGTAGGATAGCAATGATTTGAACTCTTTCATTTAGTCCCTCAGATGTTTTATCATATGCGCTGCTTCAGAAAGAATAATGTCTGTTCCAAGTTTTACCGCATTAAGGCTCCCAGGAAGGCAGAATATAACTTTTTCATCAATTGTGCCACAGATGGCTCCAGATATAATTCCGGGGTAACTTATTTCCCTAAAGCTTAAGTACCTAAATATCTCGCCGAAACCAGGTATCTCTTTGTTAAAATGCGGCCTTAGGGTCTGTATTGTAATGTCTCTTTTTGTTATCCCCGTCCCGCCTGTTGTAACAATGCAATCAACATCAGGGAGCATATCATACAAAGCCTTTTCTATAAGCTCCTTCTCGTCTGGAACGATGGCAGTCTTTACCACTATATTGTTCTTGGATAACTTCTCTTTTATGTGATTACCTGATTTGTCCTCGGCCGCTCCTTTATAACAGGAGTCTGATATGGTGATTATCCCGTAATTCAGGCTCTTTGGGGCGGTACTTTTGTGTTTTTCAGATGACATATTCACTTCTCCTTTTTTAGAACTCTTATGCCATATACCTCAGTCGAGGGGTACTGGCCCAAAGTGTCCTTTTCGTTCGATTTCACCATGTCCCATATTGTCAGAAGCGCCACAGAAACTCCGGTAAGTGCCTCCATCTCGACTCCTGTCTTGGACTCAGTCTTTACCATACATATAGCCTTTATAGAATCCTCATAGATCTCAAAATCGATATCAACCTTATTTATAGGAAGCCCGTGGCATAGCGGGATTAAGGCAGGCGTTCTCTTCACAGCTTGGATTGCTGCAATCTGCGCCGTCGTCAGGACGCTTCCCTTAGTTATCTTATTCTCTCTTATTAACCGGATAGTTTCTTTCTTTAGCTCTATTTTTCCCTCGGCAACTGCTGTCCTAACTGTTACATCCTTCGATGTTATATCCACCATTTTTACCCCTTTATCGGATAAATGTGAAAACATGACTATATCCCTCCATGCCAAAATACATTGTCTTCCATATATTCTTTTTTAAATATCGGCACTTCCTCTTTTAGCCTTTCAAGAATGTATTTACAAGCTTCAAATGATTTTGTCCTATCGATTGATTTGACTATTATTAAGACTATATTGTTTCCTACAATCAGTTCCCCATATCTGTGGATAATTGAACTTTCTATAATATCATATTTTTTCGTTGCATCAGTTTCAATTTCCCTTAATTTTTTCTCAGCCATTTCAGCGTAAACATCAAGTTCCATTTTCATAACTTTTTTTCCATCCATTTCTGATTTAACTGATCCTAAAAAAATAACTGAAGCTCCGCACTTGTCATTCTTTATTTTTTTTAATTCTTCATCAACGCTGAAATCTTCTCTTTGAAGTCTAATCATATTACCCCCCGCTTGAAGGTGTCATTAGGGCCACCTCATCGCCATCTTGTAATGGAACATCATCCTTAACATATTCTTGATTTAGTGATAAAACAATATTCTCTTTATTTTGTAGATTATATTTTTCAATAATTATTTTTAAAAGTTCAGCTATAGTTTTACCATTGCCCATTTCAATGCATTCTTGATTAACTCCCGTCTTCTCTTTAAAAAATGCAAAATACTTCACTAATATCCTCATTTTAGCACCAGTAGGGAGTTTTTGTTTTAATGGATTTAATTAGAGTATCTTTTAGTTTTTCGTGATCTGAAAAATCTTTTACTTTTATTAGATTATCATTTCTGAAGAGACAATTTTTGATTTCCCCTTCGCTTGTTAACCTGATACTTGTGCAATTTTTACAGAACACGGTGTTATGCATTGACCTTACAACTTCAATTTCTTGGGGAACAAAGTATTTTTTCCTGCGCTGCTTTTCTCTTTCGATTATTTTAATTGAATGGGATTCTAGGTGCTCCTCTATTGGTAAAAGGCTTGCATAGTTCTCTTTGTAAAAATCAGAATTAAGATCGTCTTTTGCGGATATAAGTTCAATTAACTGGAGGACCATCCCTTCTTTTGTGTAATTTATCATATCTTTTATTTCACGATAATTCCTTTGCATTACCACCATGTTGACTTTAATTGGGAATATTTTTTCCTCGTATGTCTTTTCAATCCCTTCCAATACATCTTTGAGTGCATCCTTACCCGTTATGCTCTTGTATACTTCATTGTTCATAGTATTTAGAGTAATATTGAATCTAGATATTCCCGCCTCTTTTAGATCTGATACCTTTTCAGACAAAAGAGTTCCATTGGTAGAAATTGATATATCTCCCATATACTTTGATGCAATTTCAACGATTTCAACTATGTCTTTCCTTAAGAGCGGTTCTCCGCCAGTAAACCTAACCTTTTTGATGCCCAAATCCTTTGACACTTTAAGGAGATCTTCAATATCTTCTTTCGTTATTTCTTTTCTACCGTTATCTGAATGAGAGCATTCGCCTTCGTGGTGGCAGTATATACAGTTTAAATTGCAACGTTGAGTTAATGCAACTCTAAGTACTTTTACAGGTATTTCAGACATTTTAATCTTCCAACAATAATACTTCTAATTCCTCACCTTTATCGACGAATTCAGTATTCTCGTCAATTATGGCAATACCTTCTGCTTTTAAAAAACTTGATATTGCACCGCTACCTCGAAATACTGAGGCAACTTCATTCTCTTTGATGGCAATAGGCAGGAAATCCTTCCTACCTCTTGTGGAATAAATCCTTTCACTTGAAATAAATTTCTTCATTTCAATTTTTTTCTCTAGTCCAGCCATTTTATATATAAAAGGTAATACTAAGATGTTGAACAGCACAAATGAAGATGTAGGGTGTCCGGGAAGCCCAAAAATAAGTTTGTTATCTTTTAGACCCACTAAAGTTGGTTTTCCTGGTTTTATGCTTATACCATGAATTATTAAGCTACCAAAACTATTGATTGCTTCCTCTACAAAATCCCTTTCACCTTTTGAGGCCCCAGCAGAAAGAATTATCATATCGAATTTTTTTGCTTCATTTAACTTTGAAAAAATCTCCTCTTTACTATCTTTTGCAATACCGAGATTATATGCATCGCAACCTAATTTTTCTAATTTTGAAGAGATATAAAATGAATTAACGTCATACGTTTTTCCATACTCTAGATCCTCCCAAGGGGTTATAATTTCGTTCCCTGTTGAAAAGATTCCGATTTTTAATTTTTTATATACTTTGACCTTTTTAATACCTAGGCCTGATAGCAATCCGACTATCCTGGGGGTAATAAGGGTATTTTTGGGCAGTATATGATTTCCCTTTTTTATGTCATATCCCAACTTCATTATATTTTCTCCTGGAGCAACACCTCTATTAAGCGTGATAAAATTTCCTTGAAGTTGCGTATTTTCTATCATGACAACAGAATCTGCACCTTCTGGGACAGGCGCTCCAGTTGCTACATATGAACAAGTATTATTTTTTATAGGATACCTAGGGGCGCTGCCTGCATTTACACTTTCAATTAATTTTAGTTTTACGGGAGAAGTTTCACTAGCTTCAAAGGTATCTTCTGACCTCACTGCATATCCATCCATTTGAGACTTGGGATACCCGGGAACATTAATTGGTGAAATTAGATCCTCTGATAAAATTCTGTTTAAAGAAGATGAGATGGGGATTTCCTCCGATTTTAACTCAAAGGATACGCTACCTTCAATTTTTTTTATAGCCTCTTCATAAGTATCAAGTTTTAAGAACTTCACAAAATCACTGTATCAATAATTATCTCTTAATTACCTGAAGTGCAGTAGCTTTAAAAAATATATTGATATCAGCGCCCTCTTTGATATTTAGATTCTCAATAGATTGTTTTGTGACGGCAGCTTCAACTTGAAATCCGCAGTCGATTCTTACTATGTTGTAAAATCCATGTTTTATTACATCGGTAACTTTTCCTTTGAACTCGTTTCTAGCACTTGTATTGCCCTTGCCTATCAGGATATCCTCTGGTCTTATAATTAATCTAACCTCCTCACCAACTTTAAAGTGGTCAGACAAAGCAATGATTTTTTTACCCTTTAAGTCGATAGTCATTTCATCGCCTTTTCTCTCTATTACTTTGCCTTCCCAGATGTTTTCGATTTTAACAAAGCTGGCTATCTCTTTAGTTATTGGCTTGTAGAAAATATCATCGGGAGTTCCAATTTGGACTATAGTTCCGTTCATCATTATACCGATTCTATCTGCAAGAAGTATAGCTTCTTCTTGGCTGTGGGTAACATGAATGAATGTTATGCCTTCTTTCCTGTGTAGATCTTTCATATCGGATATTAGTTTAGCTTTTGTATTCTCGTCTAATGCAGAGAAAGGTTCGTCAAGAAGTAATACCTTGGGGTTAATGGCAAGAGCTCTAGCGAGAGCCACTCTTTGCTGTTCCCCCCCACTTAACGTTGTTACATCTCTATGCATCAAATTTTGAATCTTAAACATTTTTGTTAGTTCCTTCATTTTTTCATTAATTTCTTCTTTAGATGCATTTCTAAGCTTCATTCCATATTCAATATTTTTTTTAACTGAAAAATGAGGAAAGAGTGAATAATCTTGATATAAGAATCCAAGATTCCTTTTTTCTGGAACGTCATAGGTAATATCTTTTTCGTCTATCAAAATTTTCCCCTCATTGGGGATATATAAGCCCACAATAAGTTCAAGTAATAATGTTTTTCCTGCTCCAGTTGGACCTAATATGACAAAGTATTCGCCTTGTTTAACCTCTAGTGAAACATTTTTTAGTTCAAATTCTCCCCAGTTATTGCTTAAATTTTCAACTTTTATCATATCATCACTTTTTTCTAGAAATTAGTCTTAAAAATAGAAATACAACGAAGCATAATAATATTAAAAGAACTGCAATAGGTTGTGATTCCTTAAGTCCACCTGTATTAAATCTATAGAAAATCATAGTTGAAGCGATCATAGGGTAATATGCAATTACGACAACTGCTCCGAACTCACTTATCCCCCTTGCCCAGCTCATAATTGCACCAGAAATTAGATGATGATAAGAAAGGGGAAGTGCTATTTGATAAAATGATTTGAATTGGGAGGCCCCAAGAGTTCTCGCAACACGTTCATAATTTGGATTAACACTCTTGAAACCCTCTTTTGCTGAATTTACAAATAAGGGATAACTTACAAAAAACATTGCAATAACTATTCCCCATAATGAGTCTTGAAATACTATTCCAAGATTTCCAAAGATAGTTCCTACTGTACCTCTCCTGGATAGAAGAGAAAATAAGGCAATTCCTGCAACTGTATGGGGGATTATGACTGGAATATCTATTATTGATTCGATTATATTTTTACCATAAAATTGGTTTCTTGCAATTGCATATGCAAGGGGTATTCCAAGTAATACCGCCAAGATAGTTGCAAGAAAAGATGCATATAATGTCAATCCAATTGATTTTAGAACATAAGTATCTTTTAATATCGCGATAAAATTAGACGGGCTAACAACTAGTTGTTTATATAGCATATTAAAAAGTGTTCCAACTACGAATATTATTATAAAGAATCCTATAAAGAAAAAAATGAAGGAAATAGGATTCCTTCTAAATTCAAGTTTAACTCTTTTTTCCATTAATTATCCGCCACATATTGTTGTAATATTTGTGGTACTTTTGATTTACCATTTGATTGCGCTGGAACTACTGGTGGCTGACCATCAGTAGTAAAGACTTGTTGTCCATTCTCATCAATAACATATTTAACGAATTCATTTGCAAGGTCTTTATTTGGTGCGTTTAGAGGAACTGTAATACCGTATACTATTGGACTAGCCTTTTGTGTCTTTCCATCTATGGTTTTAACTTGTACTTTCTTGTAAGTGTCTGCATAAGCTACATCGCTTAGATTGATAGATGCAGGTAATCTTACATATTTCATATTATTTTGTACTGCAACTGAAATGTATTCCCAAGCGTAATCAATTCCACCTTCTTGTACCATTGAAACTAGTTCCACTGATTTGTTTCTTATAGTTAACTTGTTTGTAGCCGGAGCTAGATCTTCTGGAGTTGTTATTACATAAGTTCCATTCACGTCGGCTATTGTTATCTTTGACTTAGAAGAAATTAGTTTTTCAAAAATTGTATCATCATTGTATGCTAGTTCGGCTAATTGTATTGTCATTGGTGTTCTGTATCCACATGGATCTAGATTTGGATTTGAAAATGCCCATACAACATCTGGTTTGTCAAGGATCTTGTACCAGTTATTTTCATTTACAATACTTGCATACTTGCTTTTATCTGAATATGTCAAAACCATTTCATTTTTTGCGAATAGTACGTACCAGTCTGCATATTTTGGAACCATCATTGAAGGTATCAAACTATAGTCTGCAGATGCAAGAACATCGGCTTCAACACCAAGTTCAGTTACTTTCTTAACACATTCTATGCTCCCAGCAGGCTCTAATTGTACATCAACGTTTGGATGGTCTGTTTCAAACTTCTGCTCTATTTTTCCCATAGGTGAAGCAAGACTTCCAGCTATAAGTACTTTTAAAACTGTTTTTTGCCCTGTAGTTTGTGTATCTTTACCTGTTGGACTTGTACAGCCTGCAAATACAAGAGCAGACACAAGGACTACTAAAAGGGCAGCTCCATAAATCTTTTTATTCAAATTATCACCTCGTTATGATTAAATAAAGATAACGTTTTATAAATATTACGAATTATTATTCAATTGGAGTAATAATTCGCTTTTTAGCTTAAAGAATATTAAATTATTCTTCGATAGAAATTATGTTTGCGGGACAGGAATTCTCTGCAGATTTTGCACATTGAGCCATATTTTCGCCAATTTCACCTTCAAATTCACTATCTAACTGGAATTCTTCTGCAATAGTTGCATTTCCGTCAGAATCAGGAACGAATACTTCAGGACATTGCTTGAAGCAAACTCCGCATTTTGTACATCCTTCAGCAATACAAATCTTCATTTAATCATCGATATGATTTATAAAACATAACGCTTAAAAGGTTTTCTAGGCTATCCCATAAAATTTATATAGATGCCTAATATAATAAAATATAGAGTTAACGGATAGTGAATTGATGAATATTGAAGGTGGAAGTTTCACACTGTGGGAAGAATTTTACAACGCGTCTATTAGGCAATTGAAGATGGAGAAATACGCAGAAGCAAAAAGACTGGCAAAAAAATCACTGAATGAAGCTATTGATATTTATGGTCCATCACATTCAACTTCTGGCATGAGTCTGTTTTTGTTAGGATTGATATCCCAATATCAGGCACAGTTTCCTGAAGCAGAATCTTTTTATGAAAAAGCGCTTTCAATATTCGAGAGAATATTCTCTAAAAATGATACCGTTGTTTTGAATGTCTTACAAAATCTTGCATTTGTTTATCAGTCACAAGGGAAATACTCGGAAGCAGAACAGCTTTACAAAAGGGTATTAAGGATTAAAGAAGAAGACTACGGAAAAGAGAATTCTCAGATTATCTCTATATTGTGTTCACTTGCCAATCTCTTAAAGCAAATGAAGAAGTTCGGTGAATCAGAGGAGCTATACACAAGAGCACTTCAAATTTTAATACATGAGTACGGTCCGGATCACCCTCAAATCGGGGATATTTACATTAATCTTCACAATATATATTCAATACTCAATAAGAGAGAAGAAGACAAGCAACTTTACAATTTCTTAAAAAAGCACTCTGACTATTTCTAAGTTATATTTTCAAATATACTTATAAAAAATATCTAAAAAATACATTCATGAAAAAAATCTGTTATTCTCCTATCGGAATTGTTCATTCAGAATTTAAAGAGAAGATTAACGTCCCAATCCAATCTGTGTTTTCTAACAAAAAAGGCATAATAGAAATATATCCTGAATTTTCCGGTGGATTAAAAGATCTAGACGGATTCTCGCATATTTTCTTGATATATCATTTTCATCTTTCTAAGGGATTTACATTAAAAGTAAAGCCTTTTCTTGACGATGTTGAAAGAGGAATATTTTCAACTAGAGCGCCTAAAAGACCGAATAATATAGGACTATCAATTCTCAGCATTGAAAGAATAGAAAATAATATGGTATATGTGTCAGACATAGATATTATTGATAATACGCCAGTATTAGACATTAAACCTTATGTGCCTGATTTTGATCAAAGACAAAATGTAAAAGATGGTTGGTTTTCTAATAAAATTGATAGAAAAGAATATCTATCCGATAACAGATTTTCGTTTTAGATAATATGAGAATAAGAGAATTTGAGTTTAACTTAAGAGAGCTCGCCGGATCAATGGGCGACTTTGGAACGCTTTTACCTTTGGCTATAAGTTATATTGTTGTAAATGGCCTTAATCCTGCAGGATTTCTTATCATGATGGGCATTGTCAATATTTTTTTGGGATTAGTTTACAAACTTCCTATGCCGTTACAACCGAAAAAAACTGTTGCAACAGTTGCAATTGCCCAAGGGTGGACACCTTCCCTTATTTACTCAACTGGATTTGGTTTGGGTATTGTATGGTTATTCCTTTATTTTACAAATCTGATTCAAATAATAGTGAAGTATACCCCTAAATCTGTTACCAGAGGGATTACTCTCGCATTGGGATTTACCCTTTTTTTAACAGGATTTGAATTCTTTAGAACTGATGTTTTAATTGGAATTATGGCTCTTTTGATAATATTAGTTTTTAGAAAAAATACCCGACTTCCGGCAGCAATACTTTTGTTTTTGTTTGGATTTGCTTTAATAATTTTTAAAGGACAACTTAATGGCATAATTGATATAGGATTCACACTTCCACCTATCACTACAGTGTCTCTCAAAGATATCTACAAAGGCATGATTTTAGTAGGGATAGCCCAAATTCCCCTTACTTTGACAAATGCTGTTATAGCAGTAACTGCATTAATCAAGGATTATTTTCCAGAGAAACCAGTAGTATCTGAGAGGAAGTTATTGCTCAATATGGGAATTGTTAATACAATAGTCCCATTTTTTGGTGGGTTTCCTATGTGCCATGGAGCAGGAGGATTGGCTGGCCAGTATACTTTCGGTGCAAGAACTGGAGGGGCAAATATCTTAGAGGGAACAGTAGAAATTTGCCTAGGATTATTTTTGTCAAAATCAATTCTAAATTTATTTACTGTGTTTCCCATGAGTATAGTTGGGGCAATGTTGTTCTATGTATCATATGAGCTTGCTAAGTTGGCTAGAGACATTAAATCTAATTCTGAGATATTTGTAATGATTCTTACGGCAGTTGTTTCTGTAATATCAAATATGGCTATAGGATTTGCAGCGGGGATTATTACGTTTAATCTAATTAAAAAATTAAGTTTATAAAATATTTTAATATTATACTTCTTTTGCTTATCAGGTATACCCCTAATATACTATACGTTTTTACAAAATAATCATAACTTTTATAAGGATATGATTTAGAACTCATATCGGTGATATCTTGAAAAAAATAATACCTTTTTTTGTATGTTCTCTTTTAGTTTTGTCAATGTTCGCTGGGTGTATCGGACAAGGTACTGATACAAAGACAGTGACAGAAGATACGAGAGATATAGTTGACATGGCCGGAAGAACTGTAACTATCCCAAAAAATATTGAGAGAGTTGCTATTTTCGGTGGGCCAATCGGACAAGTTCCATATATATTGGGCGTTGAAGACAAACTATGCGCAGTATCTAAGGGACATCAAACATCAGCTTTACTTTCAACAATGGATCCAAGAATAAGTACACTCCCTGCACCAAGAACCGTAAACGGAGTCATAAATATTGAAGAGTTATTGGCTTCGAATCCTCAATTTGTCATTGCAGGAGATGTAGATGGGGAAATAGTAACTAAAAATACAAAAATACCAGTTGTTCAATTTTTTGCTAGTTCCGATGGTAACTTTGCCCAGACAAAAAGGGAAGTTACTTTCTTGGGAGAAATTTTTGAAAGACCAGAGAAGGCAAAGAAATTCTGTGACTATCTAGACAACACTCTTAAATTTTTAGATGAAAGATTAGCAGATTTACCCGAGAATGAAAGAGTACTTGTATTTAACGGATTTGATAGCAATCACCTAGTTACATATGGTACCGGATCCTACATGGAAGAGAGGATTGAAGCTGCCGGTTGTATAAATGCAGCAAGTGATGTATCTACAGCAGGTAAGAAAGAAGGAATACACGCAGGATTGGACCAGATTTCAATGGAACAGTTGATAGCATGGAATCCAGAGATAGTCGTAATTGATTACGGAACACCTGAAGATCTATACAACGATCCAAAATGGGCAAATATTTCTGCAATTCAAAATAAAAAAGTCTACAGACTACCAAGCGCTGTTTTTATCTGGAACAGACCTTCTGCAGAGTCAGCTGTTTTACACCCCTTATGGTTAGCTAAGATTGCACACCCTGACCGATTTGAAGATGTTAACATCAGAACAGAAATTAAAAAATTCTACCGTGAAATATTTGAATATGAATTGAGCGAAGAACAAGTCGATAAAATATTGGCTGGTGAATATGCAGCTGCTGTTGGCGGATTAAGCGGTGGATATGCTGGTGGGCAACAACAGGGCGGACAACAAGGCAGTAACCAGAATAAATAATAATATTTAATTTTTTTTATTTTTTGGGGTGTTAATTTGAGTGCGCATTCAACTGAGAAAATTTTAGTTAAAACTTTAGATATTTTAGATAATTTGTACCAAGAAAATAAGATTGAAAGACCTAGAGTAAAAAAAATAATTTTAAAACAAGAGTGGAATGTAATCTTTGGAACAAATAATCTATGCGGGATGGTAATTAATTTCACTGGGGTTCACGCAGTGCATGGTGAACAAAAACTTAGGGATAGAATTGATGCAATAAAGGAATTAATAGGTAAAGATCTATTTGACCTTGCTTCAGATTACATTACTTCTAATGATATCCAAGAAAGATCTCTAGCTGTTGGCTCAATTAGCTGTATATCACAGCCTTTCTTATCATCTAATCAGATAAAAAAAAGAGGATTCAACGAATGTAGGGATATAATGGATATGCTAAAACCAACTGATACCGTTGCAATTGTTGGCTATGGGGGGTTTGTGAGAAAACTGCTAGGCAAATGCAAAGAGATTCATGTAACTGAAATGAGGCCAAGAGAAAGATTTGAATCTGTTATTATTGGAGAAAATGTTGATTTTGGGCCCAAGGAGATTTACATTCATACTGAAATAGATAATAAAAAAGTTTTATCTAAATCAGATATAGTTATGATAACTGCATCAACACTAGTCAACGGAACTTTTGATGAAGTAATAGATTATTCTAAAAATGCTAGGATAAGGGGATTGTATGGCCCAAGCGGATCAATAATTCCAGATGTACTCTTTGAGAATGGATTAAATTATCAGAGAGCTTATGAAATAACAAACACTCCTAGATTTGAGTATGATTCAATAAATGACGCTTCTTTAGAAGTTGCTTTAAAAGAAAGCCAAACTTTACATTGCATAAGCCCAAGGTCGATTTAAATGTCAGAAAAAATAAAAGAAGGCAAAATCTCTAGAAAAAATCTATTTTCAAATTCTATTAATATTTTTCTTCTATTACTACCTTTTGTCATATTGCTGTTTTCAATGTTTGTAGGGCGATATGTCATCTCGCCTATAGTTGTTATAAAAATTTTCCTTTCAAAGATTATCTACATAGAACCAACTTGGCTTCCAACTATGGAGAGCGTCATATTTGAGGTTAGACTTCCCCGAGCCATCGCAGCGATGCTTGTTGGGGCCGGGCTTTCTGTTTCCGGAGCTTCATTTCAAGGCCTTTTCAAGAACCCATTAGTTTCTCCTCAAATACTAGGAGTTTCAGCGGGTGCTGGATTTGGCGCAGCAATAGCTTTACTTCTTTTAAATAAACTTGTTTTGGTACAAATAAGTGCTTTTGTGGGAGGAATTATTGCAGTTGCATTTACATATAAAATTAGTAAAATATACAAAACAACACCTTTGCTGATGCTTGTGTTATCGGGAATGGTTACAGCGGCCTTGTTTTCTGCACTAACTTCTCTAATAAAATATGTTGCGGACCCTTTGAATAAATTACCTGCAATTGTTTTTTGGTTGATGGGATCTTTTAATGCCGTTTCTAGAAGAGATATATTATTCCTCGGGCCTTTTATAGTAATCGGACTTACAATATTAATTTTAGTAAGATGGAGGATTAACGTATTATCTTTGGGTGAAGAAGAAGCTCGCTCAATGGGTGTAAACACAGAACAACTAAAATTTATTATTATCTCTAGTGCAACAATAATAACGGCCGCTTGTGTATGTATGAGTGGGATTATAGGGTGGGTAGGCCTAGTAATACCTCATGTTGGAAGGATATTAGTTGGGCCTGACCATAAAAAACTTATACCTGTTTCATTAGTCCTAGGGGCTTCTTATTTGCTCATCGTAGATGACATTGCAAGGTCCGTTATTTCAACTGAAATTCCAATTGGAATACTTACCGCAATTTTAGGGGCACCTTTTTTCGCTTATTTAATTAGAAAATCTAAATCGGGGTGGAATTATTGAAATCAATACTCCAAATGAAAAAAGGTAGCTTTAGCTATATTGATGGCACTTACATATTTCAAGATATTGATTTCTCTTTAGAAAAAGGTGAAGTTTTGTGCCTCTTGGGCCCTAATGGTACGGGAAAATCAACATTGATAAAATGCCTTACTAAAATTTTATCTTTGGATAAAGGAACTATTTTATATGATGGGGTACATATATCTGATCTTTCTACTGAAGAAATTGCAAGAAAAGTTGGGTATGTCCCCCAGTCACATTTTTCAGCTTTTCCATATTCCGTGAAAGATTTAATCGTTATGGGCAGGGCTCCGCATTTAAGTTTGTTTTCCGTTCCTTCCCATAAAGATTTTGATTTGGTCTATGAATCAATGGAAACTGTAGGGATATCACATCTTGCAGATAGGCCCTGCACAGAACTTAGTGGAGGGGAACAGAGATTAGTTCTTTTAGCTAGAGTATTAACACAGCAACCTGAGATTCTTTTGCTCGATGAACCAACTTCTCACTTGGATATAGGTAACCAAGTAAGACTACTTAGATTAATCAATAATCTTGCAAAAACAGGGCTTAGTATCATAATGTCCTCCCATTTCCCAGACCATGCATTTATCTCCTCTCAAAAAGTTGCGCTAATGAAAGAAGGAAAACTTGTTGGATTAGGTTCGCCAGACACGACTATAAATGAAGAAAATCTTAGAAACGTATACGGGATAGATGTAAAAATAAAAGCAATTAAAGATGGGATTAATAGAAAAATATGCATACCTATTATTTGATTTTCTTTCTATCTTTGCTTTAAAATATCTTTAAATACTTGAAAAGCTAATTTGATATTGTGGTAAAATGAAAATTAGCGCAAGAAATAGCATGGAAGGAGTTATTAAAGAAATAAAAAAGGGAGAAGTTGCTGCTACAGTTAAAGTAGAGGTTACAAAACCATCTACAATTACCTCTATGATTACTCGGGATGCAATAGAATCCTTAGGATTAAAAGAAGGGCAAAAAGTAAAGGTAGTAATTAAGTCAACTGAGGTAATGATAGCAGTAGATGAGTAAATAATATATTAAAAAATTTAAAGAAATAATGATACGTATAGTGCCGTAAAGACTATGAACGTTCCGATAACTGAACCCAAATGAAGCTGTGTTGGGGATATCTTGTTCTTTTCCCTCAATTCATTTAAGACAAATTGCATCCCTGGAAGCGACAGAGTCAATCCCCATGAGAGATATCTGAAGTTCGTTGTGTTCATATTTGATTTCTGCTGTTCCTCTTTGGATTTAATAAGCTCATCCTTTAAGTCTTTGAGGTCCCAGTTCAATTCTTCATTTTTGACTCTGTAAGTTTCTACAGATCTCTGCATTTCAATTATATTCTCTGTCAATTTTGCATTTTCTTGAGTCAGTTTTGTTATTTCATTTTTCAGTGAATCAATAGAGCCGCCATAATCTTCTTCTTCATAGAATACCGAATAGAAGTTCTTTTCTAATCCCGTTAGTGATGTCGAGTAAAAGAATCTACCCTCCTGAAGCCTCCATCCCGTAGAGTCAAATGGTTTATGCCCAGCTGGGAGAGTTATTTTAATTGTAGCAAGGTCATCTGGTCCCATTTCTGAAGAAATAACATAATCGAAAGAGTTTAAGATATTTGGGGCGAGATTAAAAATGGATTGCGTATTTATAACATAGATTATATTGAATTGGTAATCTGAGGGTCCCTTTTTCCCTTCAGGGTCTATTGTAAATTTAGCGTTAGTTGAACTTTCATCAAAAATAACATTTAATTTGGTCCATGATGAATTAGAGTCTTTATAGCTTAGATCTACGTTAGTTATCATATTTTTTGGAATATTGTTCTCAAAAGTTAGGTTACCAAGTGTATCTGAAAGTATGATTTGATGGGTTAGATATGTGTACTGTTGATCTATATTGACATCCGTCAAAATATTCATTTGTACAGAAGGATCTATATCTGTTGCATCTGATGTAACGCTAAATGAATAAAGAAAACTTTCAGCTTTAACTTCAGATTGATTAATTAAAAATACTCCTAGTATGAATAATAAAGCATAAATTCTAATTTTTCTTGACATATTAACCCTTCCTTATTAATTCAATAGCATAAAAAATCTTTAAATTACTTTTCATTTTTCCCTAATAGATTATAATATACTAAGTTACGAATAATATATACAATATCAAGAAAATTACAAATGTTCCAACAACTGAACTTATCAACAGTTGTGTTGAAGTTATTACTGATTTTGTCCTAAGTTCAGCAAAGAAAAGCAGTAGTATTGGAAGTAATATAGTGAGTCCCCAAGAGAACTGCCAGAAGCTATTTGAAATCTTATCCGATACTTTTCTTTCTTCTTCAGCTTTTAGAAGTCTATCGTTAAGATTCTCTATTTCTAGTGTAAGATTATGATTTTCTGTTTTATAACTCTCTACACTCTCTTGTAGTTCAGAAATTGTTTCAGATAATTTCGCATTATCCTGCCTTAGATTTGCTATCTCCTGCTTTAGAGATTCTAAAGAACCGGAATAATCATTTTCTGTGTTAAATATAGTGTAAAAGCTCCCCGATGTCTTTGAAATTGTTCCAGAATATACAAATCTTTCATCTTCAACTCTCCAGCTTGTGTTGTTAATTGGCTCAAATCCTTTAGGTAATGCCAAGTTTATCCTTGCCATATCATTTTCGCCAAGTTTATTTATTAAAAAATATTCAAACGACAATAGAGTGTTTGGTTTAAGGGTATAGATTGAAGAAGTATTAATTTTATAATTTAACATGAAACGGTATCCATCCAAACTCTTCTTTCCTTCAGTTTCAAGAGCAAATCTTGCATTTGCTACTTCCGGATCAAAGATAATTTCAACTTCTTTCCAGCTAGAATTAGCATCTTGGTACATTAGCTGAATCTGAGTTATAATTGATTTAGGGATTGAAGTATTAAATACAAGGATTTGAGGGGCTTCTGATAAATAAATTTGATTATCAATAGCTGTATCTTGGTCTGATATATCCACATCAGATAATATCTCGATTTTGCCAAAAGGTGCCATATCTGCCGATTTTGGTGCAATATCAAAAGAATATACAAATCCTTCGGCATCTGCTCTAGGCATACTGATTATTAATGATCCTAATATTAGACATAATATAAAAACTATTGATTTATTATGCGTAATTTACACTCTCCGGTGCCTTAAGGATTGAGGCCTATATAAAAATCTTTTGCCTTTAATTTTAAGATATCCTTTTAAAGAAATAATAAAATAAAGTATTTATGGCAACTTTAGACGATGTACTGCATGTCATCTCAACAGACGATGAAAAAGCAAAAATTGTTGCCATGGAGCTGGCAAATGATAATGGAAGGCGCATAATAGACGCTTTTTTTATTGCACCACAATCGGCTAGCGACCTAGCTAAGATGTTAGATCTTCCAATGCCCACTGTGATGTTTCATATCGAAAGATTGATGGAAATTGGGATTATTGGCGTAGTTGATACAAAACTTTCAAGAAAATTCAAGGATATAAAATATTACGGGCCTAAAAAGACAGCGATCCTTATAGTTCCTTCCCAGAAGGAAGAAACTGTAAGAAGCCTATCCACTAGCCTCAAAACATCTTATATCCCTGCTACAACAGCTTTGTTAGTCATGTTCCTAGTTGTAATTCTTGGTATAGGTTTTAGCGCCCCCGGTATTTTCCAATCGTTTCAGTCAAATCAACCACAAATGATGTCTGAAGGTTTAGGGGGCAGTGATGAAATAAGACAAATGGATCACGTAGATGAAAAAATAGCCCCAGTTGCAGAAATAGTACCTAAAAGCAACCCGCTTACACCTCTAATTTATATAATAATTGGCGGTCTGGCTTCACTGTTATTAATATTAATATTATTAAGATTAAAGGGTAGATGATTTGAGAGTAGGCATTATCTCTAGAACAGACAAACAAAAAGCATTAGACATTGCTAGGGAAATATCAGAAATTTTGAAAGTAAAACATGAAGTCTATTTTGATGAAACTTTAAACAAGCACTTCCCTAACAATAATTATTCTAAAAAATCTGGCGATATAGATTTATTGATATCTGTTGGTGGCGATGGAACCATATTAAAGTCTGTTAGGAGGTATCGGGATACTCCGTTGTTGGGTATAAATATGGGGACAGTCGGATACTTAAACGAAGTACTTCCCGAAGAAATTAATTCTATACTCAATATACTAGAAAATCATACCATTGAAGAGCGTTCTATGATTTCTTGTAAGATAGGCAATAGGACTGTAGAAGCATTAAATGATATTGTAATACGCACAGAAGTTGCCACAAGGGTATCTCAAGTCAAGGTAGAGATTTCTGGGCAAGAGTACATTGTCTCAGGCGACGGAGTGATTATTACAACACCAACAGGCTCCACAGCATACTCTTTTTCCGCCGGAGGGCCTATAATAAGAACGAATTCTCAGGAATTTGGAATTACTCCTATTTGCCCTCTTTACCGTAAAGCAAGTCCGATAGTCTACCCAGATCATGAAAACGTGATTGTTACAGCATTGGACAGGCCATGCACCATTGTTACGGACGGATTCCCAGAAGGCACAATGAAACCTGGGAATAAGATAGAGATAAAAAAAAGTCTTCTTAAAGCTAGATTTGTAAAGAAGTGAATTTAGTGAAGTTCATCCTTGACTCATCAGCATTTATAGGCGGATTTTTACCAGGAGAGGATGAGTATTTTACTGTCTATGAAGTAATTGGTGAAGTTGAAGACGAGCAATCTAAAGAAAGATTGTCTTATTTTTTAAATTCTGGGAAGATTAAGATAAAGGAACCTAATTCAGAAATAGTAAAAGGAGTAATTAGAAAGTCTCAAACAACAGGAGACAATCTATCTTTGACGGATATTAAATTAATTGCGCTTGCGCTTGAGTTAGATTCTACGATTATATCCGAGGACTACGGGATACAAAATGTTTCTTCTATGATCAATGTTAAATACAAATCAATTAGGGAAGCTGGGATAAAAAAGATAATTCATTGGGAGTATTATTGCATGGGATGTAAAAAAATACACTCAAAAGACAAAAAAATCTGTCAAGACTGCGGAAATATAATAAAAAGGCGACCTATAAAAAAAAACATTGAATATTCATATTAATTAATAGGGTTTTATTATTATGCTATAACCATTAAATTTATATTTAGGAACACTTAATATTGTTAGTATGGTCAACACTACTACAAATACCGAACAAGACTATCTTAAAGCAATTTTAAATATAACAGAGAATAAAGGTTTCGCAAGAACAAAAGATGTCGCTAAGGCGTTAGGAGTAAGACCTGCAACTACAGTTGAAATGCTAAAAAAACTTGAAGAAAAAGGATTAATCAAACGAGAGCATTATGGGCCCACAGTCTTAACTGAAAAAGGAACTAGAATAGCAACGATTACATTAAAAAAACATAAAGTTCTTCTTGATTTTTTCACGATGATACTTGTGCCAGAAGAAGATGCTGAAAAAGATGCGTGTGATATGGAACACAATTTAAGTAAGGTAACGAATGAGCAGCTTATTAAGTTCATGGCGTTCTTATCTCACGAAGGATTCTTTGATATCTGGGCAAAAAAATTCAAAGATTTCTCCTCAAGCGGCAAGTTGAAACCTATCAAGATCTCTGATGAAGAGTATTATTATGATTTGGCAACCCAGAATATGAAGTAATTTCTCGATTAACAAATAAACTATTTAAGAAGAGAAATACTACCAGATTCATGATATCTCTTGGGATAGAGGGCACAGCACATACTCTTGGAATTGGGATAGTTTCTGAAGAATGTGTACTCTCAAATGTTACTGATTCTTATTGCTCAGATGGAGGAATTCATCCTAGAGAAGCTGCAGATCACCACGCCAGTGTAATAGGAAGTGTTATGGAGAAGTCTTTATCTGAAGCAGGCATTAAAAAAGGTCAAGTTGACTTAATCTCTTTTTCAATGGGGCCAGGTCTTGGCCCATGTCTTAGAATTGTTGCCAGCGCTGCAAGGTCACTTTCGATTAATTTGAATGTGCCCGTAATAGGAGTGAATCATTGTGTCGCTCATGTAGAGATTGGCAGATTCGCTACAGGTGCAAAAGACCCAGTTACTCTTTATGTTTCAGGGGGTAATACTCAAATATTGGCGTATGCGGAAGGCAAATATAGGGTGTTTGGCGAGACTCTTGATGTCGGAATAGGCAATATGCAGGATACCTTTGGCAGGGAATTAGGGATAGGTTTTCCCTGTGGAAAACAGATCGATGATCTTTCTAGCAAAGGGTGCAATTACCTACAGTTACCCTACACAATAAAAGGCATGGATTTTTCTTTCTCAGGCCTTTTGACAGAATCGATTAAAAAATTAAAAACTAACAATCAAGAAGATGTTACTTTCTCATTAATGGAAACTGCATATTCCTTGGTAGTTGAAGCGTCTGAAAGGGCAATGTCACATACTGAAAAAAATGAACTATTGCTAACAGGCGGAGTTGCATCTTCCAAAAGATTAAAAGAAATGTGCAACACTATGTGCGTTGAAAGAGACGCTACACTTTTTGTTCCTCCCCCTGCTCTATGCCGGGACAATGGGGCAATGATTGCCTATCAAGGGCTACTGGAATACTCAAATGGCAAGAGGATGGAGATTGAAGATACGATAATAAAACAAAAATGGAGAACAGACGAGGTGGAAGTGAATTGGGTATAGATAAATTAGAAAAAGCTGTAAAAATCATAAAGAAGGGTGGCGTGATAGTATACCCAACTGACACCTGTTACGGTATAGGATGCGATGCGACAAATCCACTGGCAATTGAAAAAATATTCAAAATAAAGGGCAGGGAGAAAGATAAACCACTTCCAGTGATAGCTTCTTCAATTGAAATGATAGAAAAATATGTTTTTTTAGAAGAAAGAGCAATTAAACTGTTCAAGGCTTTCCCTGGGATATCTGTAGCTCTTAAGAAAAAAGGAAATGCCATACCGGATATTGTAAACAAGGAAAAACTGGCATTTAGAATACCCTCAAATGAGATTTCTAAAAAGTTGTCCGAATTATCTGATAAACCTATCATTTCAACAAGTGCAAATAGATCAGGGGACCCATCTCCTTACTCCATAGAAGAGGTAAAATCTAGCCTCAAAAAATTCTTAGAAGAAATTGACCTATTTATCGACGGTGGAGATCTTGATAAAAATCCTCCATCGACTATAGTTGATTTAGTTGATGGCACGATAGGAAGGGTAGGCAACGTAAAAGAAAAGCAAATAAGGGATTTACTGGGGGCCAAGCTTTGATTCTAAAAAAGGGGGCGGAAGCAGACCTTTATCTTGAAGATTTCAAGGATGTTTTCGGGTTTGATTTTTATAACGAGAAGGTCGTCATCAAAAAAAGGGTAAAGAAAAATTACAGGATTAATGAAATTGACGACATGATTAGAGGATTTAGAACTGTTAAAGAAGCAAAAATAATCAATAAAGCAAAATTCTCTGGAGTATACTCTCCAGCTCTATACCTTGTTGACTTAAAAGAAAAAAGTATTGTAATGGAGTATATTAATGGAATCCGATTAAAAGAGCATTTTTCTTCAAAAGGACTCGATAAAGATATAGGGTTCCAGATAGGTAAATCAGTTGGCTCTATGCACAAAGCCGGGATAATCCACGGCGACCTCACGACATCAAATATGATACTAAATGGTGGCAAAGTATATTTCATCGACTTTGGATTATCAGAGGAATCCGAGGAAATTGAGAAACAGGGAATAGATGTACACCTATTAAGGCAGGCTTTAGAAAGTACTCATTTTGATATTTCAGAGGAGCTATTTAAAATAATAATTGAAGGGTATTCGGATGTGGTTGGAAACAAAAAGAAGGACGAAATCCTCCAAAGAATTGAACAAATAGAAAAGAGGGGAAGATATAGAAAAAGAGACTAAATTTTTTCTAATTCGCTTAATACTTCCCAGAGAATTGTTCTCGTGTGCATTGGCATGTTAGGGTCGTTTGAAATTTCGTCCAACAACTCAACTGCAGCATGGGCTCTTGATTGGGCAGATTCAGAAGTATCGAGTAATCTGTCAGCAGCTTCCTTGGCAGCCCTTCTTATATTTCTAGGAACACTGTTGTCTTCGTTAACAAATTCGTTTAAGTAATCGACTATACCTTTAATATTTTCTTCAGGCATTATATCACCTCTTCTATATACCGCATGAACATGAAATTGCTTTAAAACATTTATCTTTAGAATATTTAATTTACTACGGCTAAATAGGTTATAATTATAGACATTAACCCAAAAACAGCTCCAATAAACCAAATTACAAGGACTAAGCTTCTTTCATTGAGTTTAAAATGGGAAGTAAGCAAATTAGCCACTGAGAGATACTTTTGGGGGTGCAATAACCCTTGGCTGTCAACTTTAGTTGGACCATATTTTTTTCCGCTAAATCTTCTCATTGATTTGAATAAAAACTCCATTATTTGAGGCAGCAAAAGGATTACTCCAATTATCTCTATCTGCTTTATTATAGAAAATGATGCTATTATTGCACCAACTATCAATGTTCCTGTATCGCCTGGGAATATTTTTGCTGGGTATTTATTGTAAATTAAAAAAGCAAGGAAAGATAAGGCAAAAGTTAGGAGATAAATTGATGTTTTGAGGTCCCCTAAAAGAAATATGCAAATTGAAAGTGAAAGAGTCGATATAAATCCCAATCCGATCTCCTCACCGTTAAACCCTGCAAGAAGATTTGTTAGATTCGAAGCAGCGGTGAGGCCTATAGGAACTATAAGATAATAGAGTAGACCAATATGAATCTTGAATAAAATTAGGTTTAATGTAGTATCGTTGACAAAAAATAATAATGGTATACCTCCTAAAAGGCATGCTATTGTTTTGAGCAATTGAGGTATATTGTATAGATCATCTACCAGGCCAACTATACCTATAATTGCAACAGGAAAGACGAACATCAATATTAATGCATCACTTGATAATAAGTAATAGAGAATAAAAAAAGGGATTGTTCCTAGGAACAGAGCTACACCTCCGGCTTCAGGGATCTCGAATCTTTCTATCTTATGGAGGTCAATACCAAATAAACCGTGCTTTTTATTGATTTTGCCGATGATTGGGGTAATGATAAGTGTAGTTATGAATGAAATAATCGGAAGCAATATACTGTTCATGAAATAACTGTTATATACGCGTTCTTAAATATTGTTATTATGGAGAAACAGCTCTCTCGTTACAATCTTTTTCTATTTGACATGGACGGAACTTTAGTAAAATTTAAGCTTGACTTTGAGTATCTTAAGAGAGTCACTAGAAAGATTCTAGAGGATAATGGGATATATCTAGAGATTAGGGGGTCTTTAATTGAGACATTAAAAGAATTAAGGTCCGTATTTACAGAGGAAGAAGAATATAATGTATTTGTAAAGGGGATTGAGAATATTATAGTCCAGCATGAACTTGAAGCATCAGAAAAAGCTGAAGTTTTTCCTGATTCTATAGACTTATTAAATATCTTAAAATCAAAAGGAAAGAGCATTGGCATTATTACCCGAAATAGTAAAGCCGCCTCTATGAAGACTCTAGAAGTTTCTGGATTAATGAAATATATGGATGTTATTGTTACAAGAGAAGACGTTGCAAAAGTAAAACCTGACCCTGAGCATGTAGAAGTTGCCATCAAACTTCTAGAAAAAAAGGCAGAAGATACAGTTGTCATTGGAGACCATAGGTATGATATCTCATCTGGAAAAAGAGCCGGGTGCTTCACCATAGGAATATTGTCGGGTGTATCTTCAGAAGAGCTTCTAAACGAAGCAGACCTTATAGTCTCTTCGCTAGAGGAAATTATTTCATTTTTATAGGATATAGACAATAAAGTTTTTAAACAACAATTTAATCGTTTCGTATATATCCAAAGAAAGGAGGGTCACAATGGAATACAAAATTATTGTTTCTTACCAAGATGGTAAAACTATACAGAAAGAAGTAAAGGACAAACAGGCAGAACCCCTCTTTGGTTTAAAAATTGGCGAAGAGTTTAATGGTGAGACGATAGGACTTTCTGGCCATGTATTGAAGATTACAGGTGGATCCGATAAAGACGGGTTCCCAATGAGGCAAGACCTTGACGGTAACAGAAGAGTAAAACTTTTGCTTTCCAAGAGTGTTGGCTTTAGACCAGTAGAACAGGGCGAGAGAAGGAAAAAGAGAGTTAGAGGAAACACCATAAACGAAGACACTGTCCAAATTAACACCAAAGTAATGAAGCCTGAAAAATACGAAAATCCTGAAGAAAAGAAAGCAGAAGAAGCACCAGAAGAATCAAAATCTTAAGTGCATAATAATTTATGATAAGGAGATATAAAGTTGGGACAAGCTGAAGTAAATATAGGTCTTGTAGGGCATGTCGATCATGGTAAAACTACTTTGACACGAGCTCTATCTGGAGTCTGGACAGACAAACACAGCGAAGAGCTTAGAAGAGGTATTACAATAAGACTAGGGTATGCAGATATAGAGTTCAGAAAATGTGAAGCATGCGAAGGAGTAGAGGCCTATACTACTGAAAAAACTTGCCCTAAATGCGGTGGAGAATCTAAAGTTCTAAGGAAAGTCTCCTTTGTCGATGCACCGGGTCATGAAACCTTAATGGCAACAATGCTTTCAGGTGCCGCAATCATGGATGGGGCCATATTGGTGATTGCAGCCAATGAGAAATGTCCGCAACCACAGACAAGAGAGCATCTAATGGCCTTAAATATTGTAGGGATTAAGAATATTGTTATTGCACAGAATAAAATAGAGCTTGTTTCTAAAGAAAAAGCAATTGAAAATTATAATCAGATAAAAAATTTTATTAAAGGAACTGTAGCTGAAAATGCTCCAATTATTCCTATCTCTGCTCAACACAGGGTCAATATTGACTACTTGATAAAATCAATTGAAGATGTAATAAAAACTCCAAAAAGAGATTCAAATAAACCACCAATAATGTACATTGCAAGGTCTTTTGATACAAACAGGCCTGGCACATTCCCAGAGGACCTAAAAGGTGGAATCTTAGGGGGATCACTTATTCAAGGGAAACTAAAAGTTGGGGATAAAATAGAAATAAGGCCCGGCTTTGAAAAAGTTGAACAGAATAAGAAAGTCTTCAAGCCAATATTAACTGAAGTGTCCAGCTTAAATGTTAGCAATGAATCAGTTGAAGAGGCTTTGCCTGGTGGGCTTCTTGGAGTTGGAACTCTCCTAGATCCTGCAGTTACAAAGTCAGATACTTTGGCAGGCAGTATATTAGGACATCCTGGAGAGTTACCAAAAGTTTGGGAAAATTTAACTCTTGAAATAAATCTCCTTGAAAGAGTTGTTGGTACAGAGGATGAAATTGAAGTTGACCCTATAAGGCCTAAAGAAATGCTATTGTTAAATGTCGGAACAGCTAAAACAATAGGTACAACTACAAAGGTCGGTAAAGTCACAGAATTGATATTAAAACTTCCAGTTTGTTCTTTAGTTGGTGAAAGGGTAGCCATAAGTAGAAGGGTCGGTGCCAGATGGAGACTAATAGGCTACGGAATAATAAAATAGTTGTAATTCTAGATACAAATTTTCTTCTTCTTCCAGGTAGATTTAATCTTAGGATCGAATCAATCGAAGATGTCATAGAAAAAAAATGTAATATAGTAATACCAACAAATGTTATTTCTGAATTAAAAAAGATAGAACTTACTGGTTCCGATAAAAACGCTAAAGAAATTGCATTAATTATTTCCGAACGTTATGAAAAAATTGAGTTGGAAGGTCCTGTCGATAGATCAATTCTAGAATATGCCAAAACAAACAAATGCATTGTAGCAACAAACGACGTAAAATTAAAGTCAGATTTAAGAAAGATTCAAGTTCCAGTCGTTTTTGTAAAAAATGGAACAAGACTTGGGCTTGAAGGCTACATTGAGTGAATTCTTCTTTTGATAATGTCTATGTTGGTATTAACTGGATTAGATGTGTCTATAATTATCACATCTTCTTCAAATTCTTCAAATATTTTTTTCATTTTGAGATATACGCTATAATCTGCATCACTGAACTTATCCTTCCTTTTATCTATTCTTTTCTTAAGAAGTTCTTCAGGCGTCTCACAATAAATAAAGTAGATCTCTTCACAAAATGATTTTCCAACCTCTCTTGCCCTTTGCCTTAATCCTTTTGTATAAAAAGTTCCATCAAGAATGACATTTTTATCCATAGCCAAATATTTCCCAGTTTGTAAAAATAGTTCATTATATACAATTCTTTTATCTTCTTCATTATACACTGGCTTTTCAAAAATCATTTTTCTAATCTTGTCGGTTGAAAAAACAACAGCATCTGTTTCTTTTGCAAGTGCTTCAGCAATTGTCGTCTTTCCTGTGCCTGGAAGGCCAGTTACCACAATGAGCATGAACTATTTTCTAAGGTAAGTTTTAAATATATTACTCAAAATATAGACTGAGGGATAATTTGCCAGATAGATTTACAAAGCCGCCTTTTAAGAAGGTAAAAATAAGAGAAATACCAAATGAAAAATATGTTAGTGTTGTAGGGGCCATAATCAAAAAAGAGGGAAATGATATCCTTTTGGACGATGGCACGGGGCAAATTGAAGTCGTTTTTGGCGAAGATATTAATTTCAAAGAAGGCGACATCGTTAGAGTTTTCGGTGCTGTCATCTCAGGCTCTTTAAAAGGAGAATTAATTCAAGATATGTCTGGGCTTGATATAAAGCTCTACAGGGAAAGTTTTGACAAAATAAAAAGTCTATATTATAAATAATACTCCAATAAATTTATATAAATAATAATAACTATTGCATATAGGTTATAAGGTGAGATAATGTTTGAAGCTGTTTTGAGTGCAGAAACATGGAAAAAATGTGTCACTGCCATCGGTAGTCTCGTGGAGGAAGTTCCTTTGAAGATTACTGCCGAAGGTATTGAGTTAAGGGCTATGGATCCATCTCATGTAAGCATGATCGATTTTAAAATGAACAAGGAAGTGTTTGCAGAGTATAAAACTGATAAAGAGTCTATCATAGGCATTGATATTGAAGATATGTCAAAATTCATAAACAGAAGCCGAAGCGATGATATCCTTGTTCTAAAACTTGATGAAGAAAAAAACAAGATACTTATGGTGTTAAAAGGAACATCAACTAGGAGATTCGGGTGTCAGCTTATTGATGTCACCGAACAATCGAATCTCAAGATGCCCGCTTTAAATACCACTTCAAAGGTAAGGCTGAGTTCTCAAGCTTTTAGAGAAGGTCTAAAAGATGCAAATATTGTGTCAGATCACGTTTCCCTAAAAGCAGACGATGCATTTTATATGAATGCTGAAGGAGACACAGGGGACATTGAAGTAAAACTTGAAAAAGGTGATCCTGATCTTTATGAGATCATTGTATCTGCAGGAGCTTCTTCAACATTTAATTTGAGCTACTTAACAGACATGTCAAAGTCAATACCTGGCGAAATGTCAATCGAAATAGGAAGCGATATGCCCGTAAAGATTGAATTTGAAATCGAAGGTGCTTCGTTTGTATTCATTCTTGCCCCAAGAGTCGAAAGATGAGAAGTAATATGGGAAAAAATGACGACCCTATAAATATCTTTAGAAAAGAATACATAAAAAATGGTATTCTTGGCTCTAATGCTGAAGATAACAAAGATATTATTGATTTGTTAAGTAAATCTTATGATGAAGATTCACTTGAAGGGAAAATAAATAAATCTAAAAGTGAATATACAAAAATACAATTTGAAACTTTTTGTAGGAAAAGATTTAGATCCATAGTTGAGAAATCCCTTGAAGATGTAGGATTAGATAACGAGCTAGAAATTAGAATTTCTGAGACAATCCAAGTTCTTCTTAATGAATATAAGAGCAATATTCTTAATGTGGATATTTCCCGTAAAGAAAGAAGGGAAAAGGTTTTTAAGGAGGTAAAGCTCTCACAAGATGTACCAGAGTTCATAGGAGAGGATATGAGGGCCTATGGACCATATAAGAAAGGGGAAATAATTTCAATCCCCTTGAGAAATGCAGAGATACTTATAAGAGAGAAAGTTGCTGAGAGCTAGTCATGAGTGATTCTTATGAAAATGCCAAAAAAAATGAATACCTATTGCCCGACCTGTAAAAAGCATACGTCACATAAGGTTGAGACTGTAAAGAAAAGAAAAAGAGGAGAACTTAGTGCAGGTCAGAGAAGGTATAAAAGAAAAATTAAAGGTTACAGAGGTTTCCCAAGATCTTCAGTTAGTGGTGGAAAATCTGTAAGCAAACTTGATTTAAGATATAGATGCGAATTATGTAAAAAAGCCACTACAAGAAAAGGCTTCAGAGTTAAAAAGTTAGAGTTCGTGGAGGCATAATATGAAAAAACTTGTTTCAAAGTTTTTGAGAGTAAAATGCACTGACTGTTCAAGTGAACAGATAGTGTTTAACAGACCTGCTATCACCGTAAAATGCCTTACTTGTGGAAAATCCCTTGTTGAGTCAAAAGGTGGAGTAGGCAAGATTAATGCCGAAATACTAGAAGTATTGGAGTGATTATTCAATGCTTGAAAGGGATTACCCCGAAGAAGGGGATCTTGTCATGTGTTCCGTCAAGGAAGTATTTCCTTACGGTGCGTTCGTTATCCTTGACGAATATGACAAGGAGGGCATGATACATATAAAGGAAATCTCCTCCAGTTGGGTTAAAAATATTAGAAACCATGTGAGGGAAGGTCAAAAAATAGTATGCAAGGTTCTAAAAGTCGATGCATCTAAAAATCACATAGACTTATCCCTTAGAAGAGTTACAAGCCAACAGAAGAAAACAAAAGTTCAAGAATTCAAGAGAGAGAAAAAAGGCGAAAAACTATTGGAGCTATACGCTACAAACATTGGAGAAGATTACAAAAGTATTATCCATAATATCGGGGTGCCCATTGTTAATAAATATGGCGATTTATACGCCGCTTTTGAAGAGACTTCAACAAAAGGCAAGAGTGTTTTAGAGGGATTAATAGACGAGAAATACGTTGATGGGCTTTATGAAATCATAAAAACTAATGTTGAAAACCCATTAGTTTCCATTACAGGCCACATAGTCCTTGAATGTTTTTCCGGAGATGGAGTAAATATAGTAAAGGATGCTTTAGTCAATGCAAGGGAAAAATACAAAGACAAAGTAGAAGATGTAGAAATAAGGAATGAAGGGTCCCCAAAATATTCTATTCATATAGTCGCTGAAGATTATAAAGCAGCAGAATCTGTTTTGAGAGATATTGCAGAAATGGCAATTTCTCATGTTCAGAGTAATGAGGGTAAAGGGTCCTTTAAGAGATCATAATATGAAGATGAAAATTTGCCCTAAATGCAATAAGTATACCTTAAAGGATTTGTGTCCTTTATGTAATACTCCTGCCGTAAATCCTCACCCTCCAAAATTTTCACCTGAGGACAAGTACGGTAAATATAGGAGATTAATCAAAAAAGAGAGTGGAGTGTTATGAAAGAAACTTATATTATTGAAGAAATTAAAGATATAAAACTTGAAAATCCAATATTTGTGGAAGGTCTTCCAGGGATAGGACTTGTAGGAAAATTAGCTGCTGATCATCTTATTCAAGAATTAAAAGCCGTTAAATTTGCTGAATTATATTCTCCAAGATTTCCCCATCAAGCACTAGTTGAAAAAGACTCAACTATGAGATTAATGAAGAATGAATTCTATTACTACACCGGTGGAAAAAGAGATATATTA
Organism: Methanofastidiosum sp.; assembly: GCA_035362715.1. NCBI lineage: Archaea > Methanobacteriati > Methanobacteriota > Candidatus Methanofastidiosia > Candidatus Methanofastidiosales > Candidatus Methanofastidiosaceae > Candidatus Methanofastidiosum > Methanofastidiosum sp. Next base: position 83,902 of record DAOSDU010000001.1, on the reverse strand, counting down.
TTCTTATCTGGAGATACTCAGCCACCGCCCACAGATGCTTATGGTCATTATGAAATATCCACTAAAATACTGGACTTTGTTGAAAAGTTTGGCATCAAAGAAATGTTTACATTAGGTGGATATTCCACAGGAGGATACCCTGTAAAAGAGCCAAAAGTATTGGGCGCAGCATCCGATGTTGAAACAGTTGAAAAATATAAAGACAAAAACATTGTTTTTAGAGAGGATCCCGGGTCTGCAATTGTTGGTGCATCAGGGCTTCTTATTGCAATGGGAAAACTTAGAAACATGAACGGCTTATGCCTTTTGGGAGAATCTCCCGGCTATATAATTGATGCTAAAGCTTCAAAGGCAGTTCTACAAGTATTAGTTGATATATTAGAACTTGAGATTAGCATGGAAGAACTGGACAAGAGGGCTGAAGAAACAGAAAAAGCACTTTCAAAGATACAAGAAATGCAGAAGAACATGACCGAATACCAACCATTGCCTTCAGGAAACGAAGAAACAGGATACATAAGGTAATTATATTTTTATTTAATTACTCCTTTTATAATTAATAATTATTCTATTTTTAGCTAAATAAGGCTAATAATACAATTTTCAATATAGTTATACCATGAACATTATTATTTATAGGGTAAACAATAAAAACGGACCTTCTTAAATTATTCGTAATTGGTGAAAATATGCCACAAGCCTTTTTAGATAGAAATCGAATGGAATCTTTAGTCGATGGAATTTTTGCAGTTAGCATGACTCTTCTAGTATTGACAATTAACTTTCCACAAGGTCTTGATATAAAAGATGATATTGTTATATTAAAGGCGATAGAAAAATTAATACCTCAAATACTTATTTATTTTGTGGCTTTTGCATTAATTGGTTTATTTTGGTGTATTTATCATAGTCGATTCCGATATGTAAAAAAATTAGATAATACGTTTATATGGATTAATTTATTTTGGTTGATGTTCATAGGATTGATGCCTTTTTCAACTTCTTTAAATGGAGATTACCCAATGTTTCATACGGCCGTCCTTGTATTTCATCTAAACTTTTTGATATTGTCCTCTCTATTATTTATACTATGGACATATGCATCTAAAAAAAATCTGATTGATGAAAGTTTAGAAAAAAAGACTGTGATGCTAAATAGAAATATACTTATCGTGATGGTTGTGGTTTGCTTATTTGCTTTGATTATTTCGTTCTTTTCACCTTCAATAAGTAATCTTTCCTATTTTTTAATTTTTCCCGGGTCCTTGCTCGTGAAAAGATACTAAATATATTAATTTACTTTTTTCTCTTGCATTAAATGATTGATTATTCTTTCATAGATATCGGGATACTGTCTATCTTCACCGCCGTCTAGAGAAGGATTATCATTTACTTCAATTACATATAGGGATCCATTACTTTCTTTTATGTCAACTCCATAAAGGCCATTTCCGATAGAATTGCCTGCTCTTATACCAAGGTCGATAATTTCCTGTGGTACCTCCTCTTTTGGAACACTTACAACATCGCAGTAGACTAAATGACCATTTACCGAAGCCTGTATTTTAAAAGTTTCATTTGGAATTATGTACTTGCATGCATACAATAACTCCCCGTTAAGGACTCCTATTCTCCAATCAAATTTGCTATCGACAAATTCTTGGACTACCACCCAGTCAGATAATTTTATGAATCTTCTTGAAACTTTTATGAACTCTTCTTTTGTGTAGACTCTTTCCACTCTTGCCGAAAAAGATGTTGACGGTTCTTTTAGAATTATGGGCGGATTAAACATTTTGAAAACTTCTTCTAGATTTTCTAAAGTAACTTCTCCCTTCTTCATGAAAACAGTTCTCGGCATAGGAACATCTTTCTTCATAAGGTGAAGGTACATGTTGACCTTATCAGAACATATCCTTATGGAGTTAGGGTCATCTATTACAGGAATTCCTTTTAATTCTGCAATTCTTGCAGCAACATAACTAATATTCATTGAATCAGTTCTGGCTCTAATAAAAAGGGCATCAAGTCCAGATATTTTTTTTATCTCTGTTGGGAAGATAAAATAGGCATAATGCCCTAACTTTTCAGCTTCTTCTCTGAATTTAATTAGAGATATGAGTTGCACTGAACTACTTAGAGTCTGCCTATCAACAAAAATTCCTAATTTCCCCATTTTCTATCCCAGTTTCGACCCTAGTTTTGAATTCTTCTTTTTCGCCATTAGATATCTCTGAATTCCTCATTGGAGATATTGAAGAAAGATAATATTTTTCTCCGTCATATATAAGAATTATTTTGGCTACTGGTATTTCAAATACTTCGTATATTTTTTCCAGAAGAGCACAAATCTCCGGATCTGTTGTAGTATTCTTTCCAAAGAGTGTCGAGAAAGTTTTTATTTCAAAATTTGCGGGTAATCTCTGGAAACAGAAAGGATATTTCCCACCATGTGTTACCTTTTTTATGGCCTCCTTTGCGGTTTCTAAGTCATTAACTACCTCATATTTTGAAGAATCCGAGTAATAGTTTATCCCATATATCATCGAAGGTAAAGGGCAATATGTATCGGATATTCCCCATTCACAGACAGGTATCCCAACCATCTCTGCTTTTGTTAGGCATATTGGAACGACGTAGGCATCAAGTACCTCGTCACTACTTGGTGTTATCTTGTATCCATTCTGATTTTCTCTTAAAACTATTCTATAATATGACTCCGTTTTATAGTGGTATTCGTTACTTAAAACGAATAAATTGTTGCCAGAGTACATCTCAGTTATATCTTTATCAAAAAGACTTGTCTTTTTATGCAAAATTCCTGCACCCCTTTTATGGGATTTAGAACTACTATCTAAATTTGCCTCTAAAGAATTAACAAAAGGCAGAACAAAATTATCAATCGTTTTTACATCACAACTATTTGACGCATCATCATCTTCTGATTCCATAAAAACAGCCAGCTGGGATTTCCCCCTACACCATCTCCGTGTTATATTCATATTGCGTAGAGCTCACCTGCAGCATTTCTTAGGTAGTTGTTTTCTTTTAGAGAAAAAACTGCCATAGAAGTTATGCCTAGATATGTCAAAATCAATACCGCAATGGTAGAGTTTTTTGCAACTTCAAAATCTAACAAAAAAGTAATGTTCGATACTATGGAGATTGTTGTCAAGAAATAACCTAATGAGATTAGAATGACTGTGGTAGCTAATGTCCAGACAAGAACAAGTCTGTTCTTATCCTCGTCTAGCAAATTTATGTAGTGTAATGGTGTTTCCATTGTACCTAATAATGATTACCGGAAACTACTTTTAAATCTTTCTATCGACATTTCTGTAAGTCGAATAACATTTATATAACAAATTAAGCTATTCTTATTGATGGTATCGATAAAAAGTAAGAAGAATATACAAATTAAACCAAGAGATCCATATAAAACATTTAGAATTCTAACTTTTTTTATAGGAGTATTATTTTTACTTGTGGGAATTAGATCTCTATCATTTGGAGATTCAGCAGGCGCACTTTTAAACGGTATAGCTGGATTATTTTTCTTTATGGCTTCGTATGTCTTTTTTAAGAAGAAAAAAGAGGAGAGTAAATGAAGGATCTTACAATTCCGTATCTAGTTGTTGGGGCATTGATATATATCCAAGGGATAAGAGTTTATTTTGGAGGAGACTTTACTTCAATGATTATTTACACTTCTTTTGCTTGGGTATTATTCCTGATGGCATTTTTTTCGTATAAGAAGAAGAAAAAGCCAAAAGATACAGATATCCTAGGTGAACCATTTCTTACTGGAGGAGACGTTTCATAAATAGTTTAATATTTTAAAAGTCAATACTTTTATATATAATTAAATAAAGTTGGTGCTGTGATATAATGAAACTCCATTTAAACGCCGAGTACCTCCTGAGCAAACCACTAACAGGAGACGGAGTTCAAAAAGTAAAAAAGTATCTTGCTGAAGAAACTAAGGAATTATTGATTAAAGGAGTACCTAAAGACAAACTTTCAGAATCTCCAAAAATAATTGACTCAAATATATCAAATGACACAGTCTTAATTACTATTGAAAGTGGTACTTATGTTAGATCACATGCAGTTGCCATAAGACTAAAGAATGCTCTGTCTTTACTTCTCGGAAAGGAGTTTAAAGTTGGGATTAAAAAACTAGTGGGAAAAAGTTATACACTCACTCTTGAACTTGAAAAAATTCCAAAAGACCCTATTAAGATACCTTTTGTCGATAAAATATCTATAGAAGGAAACAATGCAATTTTATCTTTAAATGATTTGGACGAAGATTTCCTTACCAAAAATCATGTTGACCGTATAATTAATTTGTTCTATGAAAAAGTAGAAGCGCAGTTTTGGGGCGGCAAGGGTGAGCACTGGGAATTAATTTCAAAGAGCGATAACATAGAACCTTTGACTACAAAAGACCCAACCCTAGAATTATTGGCTTTAGGGTGGCTAAAACAAGGTCCAAGTCAAGGCCAATGGTTTTATCATGCTCCAATCGCGGCGCTACTCAGAACAATGGAAAGGATTGCAGTTGAAGAAGTTTTAAAGCCGCTAGGTTTCATTGAAGTAATTGCCCCGAAGCTTGTTCCTTTTGAAATTTGGGAAAAGACTGGCCATTTATCTGGCAGTGAACCAGAAATTTATTATGTATCGCCCCCTATCTCTAGGGATGTTTCCGTCTGGGAAGAAGTAATCGACCTATATAAAATAACAAAAAAGGCCCATGTTGATAAGATAAGAGAAAGAATGAGAGACCCTATAGGTGGAATGACATATGCTCAGTGCCCTCCAATGTACTGGGCTTTTGATGGGAAGACTATTGACGATTCAGAATTCCCAGTATTAATATATGATAAAAGTGGACCTTCATATAGGTGGGAAGCTGGTGGGAGACAAGGTATTGAACGAGTAAATGAATTCTGGAGAATAGAACCTGTATTCATAGGATATCCTGATCAGTTAATTGAACTTAAAGAGAAGATGATGGAAAGATATGCTTATGTTTTTGATAAAATATTTGAGATTGAATGGAGAACAGCTTGGGTAACACCTTTTTATATGGCACAATCAGGACAGACAGGAATTGAAAAAGAAACTGAGAGAATTAAAGGGACTGTGGACTACGAATCCTGGATTCCTTCAAGGGGTAATAGAGAAGAGAGTGAATGGCTGGAATTCCAGAATCTTTCCATAGTTGGGGATAAGTATACTAAAGCTTTCTCTATTAAATCTTCAAAAAACAAGGAGTTGTGGTCTGGATGTTCGGGGATTGGTCTTCAAAGGTGGACAGTATCTTTCTTGGCTCAAAAGGGGCTTGATTCCGACAAATGGCCTAAAGAATTCAAAAAATATTTAGGAGAATTCCCAAAAAATATCAAGTTTGTTTAATATCTTCTTTTTTTTCTCTTTTAAGATTAATTAAAAAAACATCTATTAAGGCAAATATGGCAAGCATATAGAAAGCAGCCCTCCACGTTAAAACATCAGCAATATATCCTCCAACTGAGGCTGCAAAAGACCCAAAGCCAAATATGCAAAGAGAACTAAATCCATAAAGCAGACCTCGTATTTTTGTACTGCTCATCGAAGCGGTAAGCATATTTTGTGCAGGCTGCGCGGCAAAATATGAAAATCCCATAGCAATTGAAAAAATTAAAAATACAATTGCACTTGTGGTATTAGCAATAAGAGCAATTGAAATAGAACTAATCGCAGTGAAAACAAGAAGTGGTTTTTTGTAACCAAGTTTGTCAGATATTTTTCCACCAATTATTTGTCCTGGCATACCCGAAACTATCAGTATTGTTGTGATTAAACCACCTATTAAAACTTTAAGTGATAAAACATCTTTTGCAAAAGTAGTTAATAATAAAACTGTTCCAGTGTAAAACAATCCTCTAAAAAGTAGGATTAGGATATATAATACAAATTCTTTTGATATCAATTTCCTTGTTTCTTCAAGATACTTAAAGTCACGATTTTCTTCATCCTGGATATGACGTTTGATCTTAGAATCTTTAATTGAAAAACTAATAGACAATAATATTAATATTGGGATACTCCATAATAGGTAAGGATATTTCCATCCAATGTATACTCCAACTGCGGCAGCTATTATGGGAGATGAGGATTCACCGAAGTTCCCTAACAAACCATTAAATCCCATGGCTTTGCCCATATCCTTTGGATAAAGCTTAGACACAAGAGAGAGTCCTGCAGGATGGTAAGTTCCTGCCCCAACGCCCAACAATAATAAAGACAACCACAGACCAAGAGGGCCGTTTGATAACACTATGCCTACTATTGATAATAAGAATAAACCTAGTCCAATTTTCATAACTTTTAAAGAGCCTACCTTATCGGAAAGCAGTCCTGATGGTAAAGCAAGGGCACCAAAAGCCAAAAAAGAAATAAAAGCAAAAGAGGTAGTTTCTGCGTTTGTAAGATTTAGCTCTGACCTTATCAAGGGCAAAAGTGGTGCAAGAGTCAAAGTCATTGCGTGTGTTATTGTATGGCAAAAAGAAGCAAAATATAAGACTCTTTTTTTAGATATCATATAAATTAATTAAAATAATATATTAAAAAAGTTGTGTTTAGCTTCTGAGCGCTGGATAATACTTCTCTTTTTTCCTCTTCTTGAAATTAACCTTCTGAGGGTATGCTCCACTTTTCTTGACGCTCCTCAAAAGATTTTTGATTCTTCTCTTCATGAACTCACCTTTTTCTTAAAGCCTTTTCATTGCTTTATAAAACTTTTTATTAAAATATTGTGAATTAGCTCGTTTTATGCTCTAAGAGATATTTTCTATCATCTTAAGGCTTATAAATCTTCTTTTTATTCCTTTTTTATGGGCCGAGTTTCAGTAGTTATCCCTTCATTCAATGTAGAGCGAAGTATTCGTGAGGTAGTAGAAAGAATACCAAAAGATATCTTTGAAAAAATAGTTGTGGACGATGGAAGTAGAGACAGAACTGGAGAGATGGCCAAAAAAGCAGGCGCAAGGGTTGTAGTCCATGATGTTAATTATGGCAAAGGGAGAGCTATTAGAACAGGGGCCTCGATAGCAAAAGGAGATATTATTGTTTTTCTTGATGCGGATCTTCAACATAGACCAGAAGACATTTATAAACTTGTTGAACCTATTCAAAAAGATAGGGCCGATATCACAATAGGTTCAAGATTTTTAGGAAATACAAAAGCCATGCCGTTTGTTAGGAAGATATCAAACTTTATTTCGACTGCATTGATAAGATTATTTTTTGGCATTAATATTGGAGATACTCAATCAGGATATAGGGCCATCAAGAGAGAGTTTTTAGAGAAGATGAATTTAGAATCAGAAAGATACAATATAGAAACAGAGGTTTTGTCTTACGCAGGAAAGTTTCATATGAGAATTGAAGAAGTACCTATTGAAACAATTTATGGAGATGAAAAATCACATTTCACCGCTTTAGACATTCCAAAATTTATTTATCTGTTATTCTACCTTAAATTTCATGAAATGAGAAAGAAATAAATACTAATAATATAGGTGTTCGCCATGGACAATAGATTAGAGATTATAACTAGAAATGCTGAAGAAGTTGTAACAGAAGAAGAGCTACTTGAGCTATTGAATAATAAAAATCAGCCTGTATGCTACTGTGGTTATGAAACTTCAGGTGATGTTCATCTTGGTCATCTCGTGACAATGTCAAAATTGAAAGATATGGAAAAAGCTGGCTTTAAAGTAAAAGTCTTATTTGCAGATTGGCACACGTGGCTCAATAGAAAAGGTGACTGGGAATGGATACACGAGCAGACCTCGATATGGGAAGAGACCTTTAAATCATTTGGATTGAAGTCTACAGAGTATGTATTGGGATCATCTTTTGAAAGATCATTAGAATATATTGACGATGTATTTGCTCTTTCGTTGGACACAACTATTAATAGGGCCCTTAGAAGTATGCAGGTAATTGCAAGAGACATTGAGCATGCAAGAGTCTCTCAGGTTCTATACCCATTTTTACAGATTGTGGACATAAAGTATTTGGGGGTAGATGTGGCCATTGGAGGAATTGAGCAGAGGAAGATCCATATGCTCGGCAGAGAACTTTCTTCAAAAATAGACTATAAGCCGTTTGTATGTCTACATACCCCACTTATTTCTTCACTTACGGGGCCTGGTGACAAAATGAGTTCATCAAAGCCTGAAAGTATGATTTCAGTTAGGGATGAAGAACAAGCTATTAAGGAAAAAATTAATAAGGCATATTGCCCTATGGGAGTAAAGGAGGAGAATCCTCTACTTCAAATAGCCCGCCTTATACTCTTTCCAAAGATTACCGGTGCTTTTGAAATTAAAAGATCGGAGAAATACGGGGGCAATGTAGAGTTTGATTCATACGACTCACTTGAAAGGGCTTACTTATCGAAGGAAGTCCATCCAATGGATTTGAAAAAATCCGTTATTGATTATCTTGTTGAAATTATAAGTGAGATACGGTCTATATAGGAGGGATTATCTGAAATATCAACCTAGAACTACTGGTGATGAGGAACAGGTCCAGAGAACGAGAACTCCTCAAAAAGGAGAAGTATTGGGCGTTGTCGATCAGATGCTTGGCGCAGGCAGAATGAAAGTTAGATGTACAGATGGAAAAGAGAGGATTTGCTCTGTTCCAGGGAAATTTAAGAGAAGACTATGGATTAAAATGGGCATGGTTGTCCTAGTAGAACCATGGGAACTTAAGGGTGATGAAAGAGGAAATATCATATACCGATATTCAAGGGCCCAGACAAAATGGCTAATTGATAACGGCTACATGACTCTTTAGATTATGGGCGACATTGAAGATCATATAGAAGTTTATGAAAGAAAAGAAGAAATCAAGAATCTAAAGCGTGAAAGGGTAGATAGAGATTCTGATATCTTTAAAGTCAGGGATGAAGTTTTTGACCAATCAACTCGTCTCACACTCTTTAAGCTTATGAATAACGGTTATATTGAATCTTTAAATGGTGAGATTGCAACCGGAAAAGAAGCAAACGTCTTTTATGGAAAAGACGGAGAAGGAAAAGAGATTGCCGTTAAAATTTATCGTATTGCAACTTCTAACTTTAATAAGATGTATGAATATCTCGTAGGAGATCCGCGATTTTATTATACAAAAAAAGACAAGAGAAGTACAGTTTTTTCCTGGGCAAAAAGAGAGTTTAAGAATTTGAAAATAGCAAGCGAAGTCATTAATGTTCCTAAACCAATCCTAACGCGAAACAATATTTTGATAATGGAATTTTTAGGCAAGAATACAAAGGCATATCCTACTCTAAAAGATAATAAATCAAGAGATCCTGAAAAGGACTTCAATATTATAATAGAAAATGTTGATAAATTGTACAAAGCAGGATTAATTCATGCTGATTTAAGTGAGTATAATATACTTATGGGTAAAAAGATTTACTTCATTGATTTTGCACAGGGAACTATAAAAGATAGCATTATGGCACAGGATTTTCTCAAAAGAGATATCGAAAACATCACTAGATATTTTTCAAATTATATTGAAGTGCCTGAAGTGAATGAAACGTTAAAGGGGATTTTAAATGAGTGAAGAATTTGTAAAGATACCTCAGGATAGATTAGGCGTTCTTATTGGAAAAGAAGGCGAAGTTAAGAGGCATATTGAGAAGAGGCTTTCAGTAAAACTTGAAATTGATAGTGAAGAAGGTCTTGTCAGAATTTTTCAAAAAGACGGTGCAGAAGAGCCTTTAAATCTATGGAAGGCGCGAGACATTGTCAGAGCCATAGGAAGGGGATTTCCTTTTGAAAAAGCTTCTAAGATTTTTAGCGATATTTTTATTTTTGAAATGCTTTACCTTCCAGATTATCTCGGTAAATCTTCCAAAGCATGGGAAAGACAAAGGGGCAGAATCATTGGGAAGGATGGCAGCACAAGAAAAACAATTGAAGACCTTACAAGTACAGATATCTGTGTTTATGGTAAGACTGTTTCTATCATAGGGGATTATGATGGCGCCGCAGATGCAAAAGAAGCTTTAGAGATGATATTGGAAGGAAAACCACATTCAATTGTATACAAGTATTTAGAGAAAAGAAAAAAAGATAAAGTGAGAGATATTGGAGATAATTTAGATTTTTAACCTTCAATTACTTCATATTGTTTTTTTAATGTATCGATGACTTCAGGTTCTGTAAGTGTTGTTGTATCGCCAAGAACTTTACCTTCTGCAATGTCCTTAAGGAGTCTTCTCATTATTTTTCCACTTCTAGTCTTTGGTAGTTCACTTGTAAATATTATTTTCCTTGGTCTTGCAATAGGGCCTATTTTTTTTACAACATGTTCCCTTATGGCATCTTCAAGATCAAAGTCCTTGTCTATGTTATCTCTCAAAACGATGAATCCCACTATCGCCTGTCCCGTTATTTCATGAGTAATTCCCACAACAGCAGCTTCTGCAACTGCAGGATGCGATACCAATGCGCTTTCAACTTCCATAGTCCCTACTCTGTGACCTGCTATTGAAAGAACATCATCTACTCTTCCAAGAAGCATTAGATATCCTTCGCTATCTCGTCTTGCACCATCACCTGTAAAGTAGCACTTTCCGTTCCACTTGCTCCAGTATTTTTCAAGATACTTTTCTTCATCTCCGTATATACCTTTTAACATCGAGGGCCAAGGATTTTTTAAAACAAGATATCCTCCCTCGTCAGGCTCGACCGGATTTCCTGCTTCATTTAATATGTCCAAAGAAACTCCTGGAAAAGGAAATCCAGCATGCCCTGGTTTCATTGTATGGTATCCTGGGAGAGTTGTTATCATTACCATTCCTGTTTCAGTTTGCCACCAAGTATCAACGATAGGACATCTTTTCTTCCCTATATGGGTATAATACCATATCCATGCTTCTGGATTTATAGGTTCTCCAACACTTCCCAATAATCTTAATGTTTCCAAGGAGAAAGGCTTTAGAAATTCTGTTCCAGCTTTCATGAAAGCTCTAATCGCAGTAGGTGCGGTGTAAAATATCGTAACTCCGTATTTGTCTATAATTCTCCAGTATCTATCCATTTCTGGCCAATCAGGAGCGCCTTCATACATGAAAAGAGTAGCCCCAACTGCAAGAGGCCCATAGACGATGTAGCTGTGACCTGTTATCCAACCTATATCTGCGGTACACCAAAAAACATCTTGATCCTTCATGTCAAATATTAGTTTGCTTGTAGTATACACACCAGTCAGATATCCCCCCGTAGAATGGACAACTCCCTTTGGTTTGCCTGTTGTCCCTGATGTATATAAAATAAACAAACTGTCATCTGAATTCATAGGCTCAGGTTCACAATAAGGATCAACTTCATCTGCTAGCTCATGCCACCAGACATCTCTGCCTTTCTTAATTCTAAGAGGAAATTCTCCTCTCTTTATGATTAATACATTTTCAATAGATGGAGTATCCTTGACTGCATAATCTGAATCATGTTTTAGTGGGATTAAACTACCTCGCCTATACCCTCCGTCTGCAGTAATTAATAATTTTGCTTTGCAATCATTTATTCTGTCTCTTAAAGCCTCAGAACTAAAACCGCCAAATACAACCATATGTATTGCGCCAATTCTTGCACACGCTAACATGGCGATTACAGCTTCAGGAACCATTGGCATGTATATAGCTACTCTGTCGCCTTTTGCAACTCCAAGTTTTTTTAGAACATTAGAAAATTTATTTACTTCTCTGTAAAGGTCCCAGTAAGTTAGAGTTTTAGTGTCACCTGGCTCTCCTTCCCATATTATTGCCGCCTTGTTTCTACCACCATTTTTGATATGCCTATCCACGCAGTTGTAACATACATTTATCTCTCCATTCACGAACCATTTTGAATGGGGTGGATTCCAATCCAACACTTTGTCCCATTTTTTATACCAGTGGAGTTCAGAAGCATAACTTGCCCAAAATTTTTCAGGATCTTTTTCGGACGTTTCAAATATTTCTTTATTTGTTATATATGCATTTTCCTTAAATTCTGTTGAAGGATAAAATCTTCTAAATTCAGTTAATAATCCCTCAAGGGACTTCCCCTTTACAGATACCATACTTAACTCCTCATACTTTCAAATAATATAACGACTACTTACTTAATTTTTGAACCCTTTATAAGTTTTTCTAATATTTAATAAAAAATTAAAACAATATACGTTAATAATATATAATTGTCGGATAATGTTCTAAAAAAAATATTTTATTAAGTAGAATACTTTAAAAGTAATTCTGAAAGGTCAATGACTTCCATTTCTGAAGCATCCTTTAGATTTCTCTTACAGAAAGGGCAGGTAGATACTATAACATCTGCTTTAACTTCCTTTGCATCATTAATTCTTTCATTAGCCATGGCAATAGATAATTCCCAAAATAGTGATTTCACTCCACCACCCGCGCCACAGCATCTTGAGTCTTCCTTCACTCTTTTCATTTCCACAAATTCGACATTGGGAAGTTCTTTAATTATTTCCCTTGGTTCGTCATATATCTTAAGATGTCTGCCCATGTGGCAAGGGTCATGGAAAGTCAATTTCAGCTTTTTTCCGTTCTTCAATTTTAATCTTCTTTCTTTGATAAGTTCAAGGAAGTATTGCGATGAATGAAGAAGTTTTAGATTTCTATCTCCAAAGTTTGGGTAATCCTTAATAAATGTTCTAAGACAACCAGCACACGAAAATATGACAGTATCGACTCCGGTCTGTTTAATCTTCTCTAAATTTTCTTTTGCAAGCTCTTTAGCAATTTCTTTATTTCCAGTCCTAAGTGCAACTGAACCGCAGCAAACTTCATCGACAAGAGCATATGAAACATTTGCTTTATCAAGGAGTTTCATTGTAGAGTCGGCGATGCCTTTTTCTCGATATAATCCCATGCAACCTCTGAAATATACAACTTCATTTCCTTTCTTCAATTGTTTTGGAGAATATTCATTAAAAGGATTTTTAGAATTTTTTATATTTTCAATTATTTTTTCATGAGTTGGGAAATTCATTCCACTTGAAGAAACATTTTCTCTTAGCCTTTCCGAATAATCTGCATTTCCGATATCAACGGGGCATGATACTTGACAGTTATTGCACGTAGTGCAGAAAAATAGTCCATTCTCTAAAGATGCGTCTTGATCTTCCAAAAAATAAGATGCAGAAGTTCCTCTCCCACCAAGATACCCTTTGTAACCATACTCGTTTCCCACGACATGGTATACTGGGCAGTCTAGAAGACAGTTACCGCATCCTATACAGTAGAATAGATTTTTGTAGCCCTTTTCAAAAGCTTCAGTTCTTCCATTATCGACTAGAACTAAAATGACTTCTCCAGGTCCCTGCATTCCCTTGAAAAGCATTTTTTCTATATCGGCCGTCTTTGATATTCCTGCAATAATTTCAATATATGATGTGATAGAAGCTCCAGTAGCGTAATATGTGCAGAGCTTTAGCATGTTAATAGCTTCTTCAATATTGGGATAAAGCTTATCTATCGAAGTCACAATTATATGTTTTTTCTCCCTCATTTGCACAAGATTAATATTGCCTTCATTGTTTATTATTATGGCAGCGCCTTCTTCAGCACATATCGCATTTGCACCAGTAATACCTATCTTTGCCTTTTCTATATAATTTCTGATTTTTTCTTTTCCTATTTTTGTAAGAACAAGAGGGTCAGGTTCGAAATTTTCTCCAAAAGCCTCAGAGAATATCTTTGCAATATCATATCTCGAAAGGTGGCATGCGGGACCGGTAGGGTGTGCAGGTTTTTCTGTAGAAAGTTGAATTATGTAATCTCCAAGGTCTGTTTCAATAACTTCAATTCCCCTTTCTTCTAATTTTTCATGAAGGCATATTTCTTTCGTGACATTTGATTTAGACTTTACTACTAATTTCTCTTCACCTATCTCTTTTAGTATAAAGTCAATAGCATCCTCTTTGGTCTTGGAGTAGAATACTTTGAAACCATTTTTTTCAAAATTTTTTATAGCTTGACAAAGAAGATCTTTATTCCCAATTGAAAAGTCTCTAGATTTTTTTAATCTTTCCTTTCTCTGATCTAAATCAGGGAATAAAAATTTATTATCATTTTGTCTATCTCTTGTTGTTTTGAATGCCTTTCTTAATGCAATAAGTTTTTCCTTATTTTTTAAAGGTGTATCAATTTTATTTTTTAGATAATCTTCAGTGACCACTCTGGACTAGAATTAAACCTATATTATAAGTTTTACTACATAGTCGCTCAAGAATCAAATACCAAAAGTTTTAAATATATATTCATAAAAATCGGATGATGTGGTTAATACTTTCGATATTACTTTCAAGGCATATCGAAAGTTTTATAAAAGTGTTGAATATTAGTCAAAATCAAATATAAATATTGAGATTAGTTCCAAATACTATCTTAAAAATATGGAGGCAGTTAAATGGATGTCAAAGTTTACAAAAACTATGTAAACGGAAAATGGATCGAACCTGAAAACAACGGATATGTTGATATTGTTAATCCAAGTAATGGAGATATAATTGCAAAAGCACCTCTTTCAACAAAAGCCGAAGCAGATAAGGCTATTGAGGCTGCTCACAAAGCTTTCAAATCTTGGAGCAAAACCCCTGGACCAAGGAGGGCTAAACCATTATTTGAATTAAGAAAAATATTCATGGACAACGAAGAAGAAATATCCAGAATATTAGTTGAAGAAATGGGAAAATCTTTACCTGACGCAAGGGCAGAGATGAAAAGGTCTTTTGAGAATATAGAAGTTGCATGTGCAATGCCAATGCTTCAACAAGGGGATAAATTAGTAGATAGCTCTTTTGGAATTGACGGTGAAGTTCTAAGATTGCCCATGGGAGTTTTTACCATGGTAGCACCATTTAACTTCCCTGCAATGGTTCCATTTTGGTTTATACCTTATGCAATTGCAACTGGAAATACAATAGTCGTTAAACCATCAAAACAAGTCCCAGGGACAATGGTAAAAATCACTGAATATATAGATAAGATTGGACTCCCGCCAGGTGTATTCAATCTTGTTAATGGTGACAGAGTAGTTGCTGATGCATTTATTGACCATCCAAATGTAAAGGGATTCTCTCTTGTAGGGTCTACAAACGTATGCAGAACTGTAGCCGAAAAATGTGCAAGAAACAATAAGAGATTCCAGGCAATGGGAAGTGCTAAAAATCATCTTGTAGCAATGCCAGATGCAAAAGTGGACGAAGTCGTAAGAAATATGCTTACTTCGTGCTTTGGTTGCGCTGGGCAGAGATGTATGGCCTCTTCAGTACTTGTTGGTGTCGGAGACGAAATGTACAAAACAATTTGTGACAAATTCGTTAATGAAGCAAAGGACGTTATTTTAGCAAACCCACTAGATCCAAAATATGCCGAGGAGCCATTAGTAATGGGGCCAGTTATATCTAAAAAGGCATACGACTTTATTTACAAAATGATTGATGTTGGAATCAAGGAAGGGGCAAAACTTCTTTTAGATGGAAGAGGTGCTAAAGTACAAGGTCACGAAAAGGGATTCTTCATTGGGCCAACAGTCTTTGCAGATGTAAAGGAAGGCATGGAAATACATAAGACAGAAATCTTTGGGCCAGTAGTCTGCATAATGAAGGCAAAGAATCTTGATGAAGCTATAGGAATAATCAACAGACATCAGTACGGTAACGGTGCATCAATTTACACACAAAACGGATACTGGGCTAGAAAATTCAAGTTAGAAGCAGAAGCTGGAATGATCGGAGTTAACATAGGCATACCTGCTCCTGTAGCATTCTTGCCATTTGGGGGAATGAAGAACTCTCAGTTTGCAGATATAAAGGCACAGAGCAAAGCAATTGTGAATTTCTATACTGAAGATAAAATCATCACAGAAAGATTCTGGCCAGAAAAAGATTAAAATTTTTATTTATTATTTTTAATATTTAGATATCAACACGGATATCCTCTTTTATCTTTTTTATTATAACATGCGTATTTGATCTTTCAATCTCTTTCATTGAGATAAATGTTTCAACAATCCTATTGAGGTCTTCTTTATCTTTTGCTCTTATTAAAACAACAAAATCATGCTCACCTATTAAAAAATATACTCCCCAAACACCTTGAATATTCTTGAGTTTATCTCCTATATATTCAACGTATCCTGGATTGTAGTGAGCTCTTATCAAAGATACGGCAAGAATCCCCATACCCACTTTTTCAGGATCTACTATGGCTGAAAATTTTTTTATGATGCCTTTTTCTTTTAAATTCATGACCCTGTAATGGATTGTTGATTTTGAAACGCCTAGTTCTTTACCTAGTGATTCAAAACTAATTTCTGAATTATCTTGTAAAGCGTTCAATATTTTTATATCAATTTCATCTAATTTATCGTTTTCCATGACTAACTTAAATCAATGTTCATTTAAAAGATTATTTATGGATAAATATGTGCCAGAAAAAGAATGGATTAATAAAATCTTATTTTCTTAATTTTATATTCTTCGTTTGATATTTCGAAAGTAACTGTTATGGCAACATTATCTCTAGTTTCAAATATGCCTTTATAATGAATTAAGACGCCATTCTCAATTGGCTTGACATCATATACTTCTCGAGATATATATTTTCCTGGATTTTTATAGAATCCCTTTGTAAAATTTAAAAAAGCACTTTCAGGAAATGACTTTTTGTATGAAGCAGTATAGTATTCTGTAAATTTGTCATAATTGTTTTCATTTAATCCTTCCATAGTTCTATCCATAATTGGATCTGTTATTTTTATTGCTGATTCTTTATCAAAATCCTTGATTACTGTGCATCCTGCAAATAGTATTATAAGCGACAATAGCAAAAAAACAATTAATTTCTTCATATACTTGCTTAGATGATTTACTTTTAAGACTTATTGAGAAATTTTATCTAAATTAGGAAACAATTAATTTTATAAATATGTTATAAATTTCAGCGTCAAGTGAAATTGAATGCATCTACTATTTCTAATAGGGATTGGAGGTTTCATAGGGGCAATCCTAAGGTATCTGATAAGTGGCTGGGCTCAAAATGGAGCTACGACATTTCCATTGGGCACATTAACAGTTAATGTGTTAGGAAGCTTTATTTTAAGTTCGATTCTTTTTATCTCTGAATATAGGGGGGTCATAAGTGATGAAACAAGAATATTTCTAACTATAGGCCTTCTAGGGGCTTTCACGACTATGTCAACTTTTAGCTATGAGTCGTTTAGATTATTAGAATCTAGGGATTTTTTTTACTTTACTCTCAACATTATAGGCACTATCTTTTTAACTATGTTTGCCATATACATGGGTAAGATTTTAGTAATAACGTTGGGAGGCGTTAAATGAAAAAAGAATCTGAGGCAACGCTCCTTAGGATTTTTATTGGTGAATCTGATAGATATGAAGGAAAGCCATTACATAGATACCTTGTTGAATTATTCAGAAAAGAAGGATTGGCAGGTGCCACAGTACTAAGGGGTGTAGAGGGATTTGGGAAAAATAGCAGATTTCGTACTACTTCTATCCTAAGATTATCAACAGATTTGCCTATAGTAGTTGAAGTTGTTGACTCAAAGGAGAGAATTGATAGAATTAAACCATTACTTAACGATATAATCAAGCAAGGACTAATTACTGAGGAAAAAGTCAGAATTATAATGTACGAAGGTAGCGAAAAGGAAAATATATCTTATAACGAATATTAATCCCGATTATTCTCATCAATAATAATTTATATTCTAAAATAATTAATAATACAAATTTTCAAGGGTCTTAAAAAATAATTATAAGCGCCGAGGAAGGGATTTGAACCCTTGTGGTGGCGAGCACCAGCGGTTTTCGAGACCGCCGCCTTACCTAGCTAGACTACCTCGGCCTAAAATGGTATTCTGAAATTCTTTCCAGAGTAGACTGCACTTTCTCCTAGATATTCTTCTATCCTTAGTAATCTATTGTATTTTGCACAACGTTCGCTTCTAGAGGGGGCTCCTGTTTTTATTTGTCCAGATGATATCCCAACAGCAATATCTGCTATCATTGTATCTTCAGTTTCACCACTTCTGTGGCTCACAACAACGGAATAACCGCTTCTATATGCAAGACTTGCAGTATCAATAGCTTCTGTAAGAGAACCTATTTGATTTACTTTTAATAGTAGGGAGTTACAAGCTCCTTTTTTTATGCCCATTGACAATCTATTCTTGTTAGTAACAAAAAGATCATCACCCACAATTTGTATTTTTTTGCCTAACTTTTTTGTTATCTCTACAAACCCTTCAAAGTCATCTTCTGCCATTGGATCTTCTATCGAAATAATTGGATATTTTGAGCTTACATCTGCAAATAAATCAACTAAATCTCCGGAGCTCATCTTCTTTCCCATTGTATTGTAAGTATTTGTTTTCTCATCATAGAATGTAGAAGATGCAGTATCTAGTGCAATTTTAACAACATCTTTATACGATAGCTCTTCAAGAGTTGACATTATTACTTCCAGAGGTTCAGATATTTCTTTCATTGGAGGGGCATATCCTCCTTCATCCCCCACATTAGTTGAACTCCTCCCATATTTTTTTGCAATGATTTTTTTCATATGATGATAAACTTCAGCACAAATTCTCAAAGCCTCTGAAAAAGAGTTAGCGCCTACTGGCATTATCATGAATTCTTGGAAATCAAGTTCATTTCCAGCATGTTCTCCACCATTTATTACATTCATCATAGGTACTGGTAGAATATAGGTGTTTAACCCACCAATATACTGGTAAAGAGGAATATTAATTGTATCCGCAGCACATCTTGCAGCAGCAAGAGAAACAGACAATATGGCATTGGCACCAAAATTATTTTTATTTTCCGTTCCGTCTTCTTCTATCATTACTCTGTCTATTTCCCTCTGTTTTCTGATATCCATTCCTATTAGTAAAGGAGTAATAGTTTCATTAACATTTCTGACAGTGTTCAAAACGCCTTTTCCACCATATCGATCATTTTTATCTCTGAGCTCTAAAGCTTCATGTTTTCCAGTTGAAGCGCCAGAAGGAACTATCGCTGAACCATAACCCCCTCCCGTAATAATTTCTGTTTCAATAGTTGGATTTCCTCGGGAATCTAGAACTTCTCGAGCTTTTATGTCTATAATCTCAAACATCTCAAAATCTTTTGCACTGAGCATCAAAACACCTTCATTAATTTAATAAATAGGTAAATTTTAAGGTTTTCCATGAACATTGAAGGTCTTCCCCTCACAAAAGGAGATATTTGTCTTCTTCAATCAAAGGGATATAGCAAATTATATCCTCCTCAAGAAGAGGCGGTTATTAAAGGTCTTCTATCGGATAAAAATCTTATTCTCGCAATACCTACTGCATCAGGTAAAACCCTAATCGCAATTCTAGCTATCTTAAAATCACTAAAAGAAGGCAAGAAGGCCATATATTTAGTACCATTAAGAGCATTAGCCGATGAAAAATATAGGGAATTCAAAGAATTGGGATTGAACGTCGGGATATCAACGGGAGATTATGATCATCTTGATTATACCCTAAAAAAATATTCTGTATTAATCCTAACTATTGAACGTTGTGATTCTCTTTTAAGAAATGATACTGATTTTTTCAATGATTTTTCATTAGTTATTTATGATGAAATTCACTTAATCGATTCTCCCAACAGGGGAGCAACACTTGAGATAGTTATTTCAAAGTTATCAGATAAAAGAATAATCGGATTATCTGCAACAATCTCAAATGCAGATGAAATAGCTTCATGGCTAAAAGCAGTTTTAGTGAAATCTGAATGGAGACCCGTACCTTTGAAGAAAGGAGTTCTCCTAAATAAGATAATATTTTTTGAAAATGAAGAAAAAGATATTGGGCCTGTAGAAGACCCAGTTTACCAGTTATCAAAAGATTCTATAGATGACGAAGGCCAGGTTTTAATTTTTGTAAATAGTAGAAGAGCAGCCGAATCTACATCAGAAAAGCTCGCAAAAAGATTTTCTATACTTAATAACGAAGGAGGATTTTCAGATACTACATCTGGCAAGAAGCTAGAAAAATTATTTCGGCATGGGATAGGATTTCATCACGCTGGTTTATTATCCGAAGACAGAAAAAAAGTTGAAGATTTTTTCATTAATAATTTAATAAAAATCATCGTAGCAACTCCTACTCTTGCAGCTGGCGTAAATCTACCTGCAAGGAGAGTTATAATAAAGGATTATTTTCGATTTGATTCAAATTTTGGATCAATAAAGATACCTAGAATTGAAATAGCCCAAATGATGGGGAGGGCTGGAAGGCCAAAATATGATTCTACTGGTGAGGCTATATTAATTGCAAAAAGAGAAGAAGAAAAAGATTTTTTGTTTAAAGAATATATAGAATCTGAACCCTTCCCAATATCGTCAAAACTTGCAACTGAAGGTGGATTAAGGGCACATGTTCTTTCTCTTATTGCATCAGAATTCGTTAAAGACAGAGGAGACCTACACAATTTCTTCAATAGAACATTTTATGCCTTTAAGGAAGATCCTGAATTAATTGTTCCCTTAATCGATAAGAACCTTGATTTTTTAATAGAAAATAGCCTTTTAGAAAAAGATTTTTCATCAACTCCTTTGGGTTCTGTAGTCTCAAAACTATACATTGACCCTAAATCTGCAATTATAATGAGAGATGGCATACTGAAAGACAGATTTAATGATATAGGAATCCTTCATTTACTATGTGCTACTCCTGATATGCCAACGCTTTACTTAAGAAAAAAAGAGTTTGAAGTTTATCATGAAGCACTTTCAGAGTTCTGGGAGAAGATTATTACAGATATTCCTGATTCCACTTACGAAGAAGCAGAATTTGAATTTTTCATATCCCAATTCAAAACGGCAATGCTTTTTTATGATTGGATAAACGAAGAAAAAGAAGAGGTATTAGTATTAAAATATGGGATTGGCGAGGGAGATTTACAGAGACTTAGAGATAATATGGATTGGCTTTTGTATTCACTTGAAAGAATAGGCCATATATTTAGGAGAAATGTTTCCCAAATAAAAACTTTAAGAACGAGAGTCAAATATGGTATTAAAGAAGAATTAATAGATCTTGTTGAACTAAAAGGTATTGGAAGGATAAGAGCCAGAAGATTATATAACGAGGGAATAAAAAATAGAAATATGGTGAACATCGATAATCTACCTTCTATTAAAAAAATATTGGGAGAAAGAATTTCCGAAGCTCTAGTTTCTGGAAAACATTATGATGAAAGAGGATTAAAGCAAACTAAGATAGACGAATTTTAGAAAAATAAACCATAAGTTTAAATAATATATTCACTTATAAACATTATATTTTAATGATTAAAGAGGGATATATATGGATTTAATGTCGGGTGCTGAAGGTCAGTTTACCAATAAACTATTAGTGGATATTTCTGGTACGATAAAAGGATTTGTAAAAAATGTTGACATTGAGATGGTCGAAGGTAAAATTCTTATTCATATGAAACTTGGGCAGAGTGCCGAGAGTTATGGCCTTTCTCGTTCAGAATCAAAACTTTTGAGATTTGAAACAAAGATAACTTTGGTAGCAGATGAAATAGTATCTGTAGGAAAAGATTGTATAGTGGTATCAAAGGGGAAACTTCCTCCATTAGAAGAAATAAAAAAAGCGAAAATGTACAAAGCAGAAAATGATAGTCTGAAAATAAAGCTCAACGAGTTAAATGATGAAGTTGAAAACTCATTAAGAAAACTGAAAGTCTTAAAAGAAGATAAATCTGAACTTGAATTTAAATTGAATAAAATGCTTAAAATGGAAGAAGAATTTAACGAATTAAGACTGAAATGTGCAAAACAAGAGGGAGAACTAGAAGCATCTAAAAGATTTATTCAAAAACTTGATGCTAACGATCCCATAATCAAATCTTCTCCATTTGTTGTTTCTGAACCATCGTACAAACCAATTGAAGATGAGATTGAAGAAACACTTGATCTAGATAAACAAACTAAATTTGATGAGATAATGAAGGACGAATTTGCTCTTTTTGGAGAAGAAGAGAAGTTAGAAGATGAACCAAGAGAGTTAAATTTTACAAAAGAAAGAAATATTTCGGTAAACGAAACTTCTACTGATGGTGACGAATGTGTATCTAACAATTCATTTGGGAAAGAAAATCCATTCAAGAAATTTAGTAAAGAATATAAAAAAGAGGACGACCTATAAAATATATTAAAAGCCTAATAGTTCTGCCCCAAAAATCTGTAATAGTATGCCGACTACAATGACGAAAACACAGATCACGACTACTATTTCAGGACGGATTTTTAATCCTCCTTCATCTTCATCAAAATATCTGATGAGTCCAGCACCAGTTGCGGGCATAGCACCCCCAACAGCCTGCGGTTTTCTCTTTACCATATAATCACTAACAAAAAAAAGTTTATTCATTATATAAATTTATCGTAATGAGGGAGTAAAATGAATTTAGACGAAATTATAATAAGGGATTTCTTAAAATTCAGTATACCTAGCGATAGGGCCCTTGCAATAGAAACAATGAAGAAAAATGATATATCTGAGCTAATCGCATTAAAAGAAGGCACTGACACATTTCTTGGTATTATTACTATTAATGACATACTTTCAAAACCAGAAGAAGAACAATTGGCCTTAATAATGAGGAGAGAAATCCCAGTTATAAATAAGAAAGATAATATTGAAAAAGTCATTTCATTATTTTTAAGTGGAGATTTTTATTATCTGCCCATAGTCGATAATGGCAATGTTATTGGTATTATCTCTTTAAAACAACTACTTCCTTTAGTCAGTAAAAAGTATAAACTTAAAAAATCAATCACCGAGTATATCGATCACAATTATTTTATGAGCGTATGGGAAAAAACTCCCACGTATATTGCTTCTAAAGTAATGTTGAACTTTAAAGTTTCATTTCTTGGCGTTCTTGACGAAAAAGGAAAATTTGTAGGGTTATTAGATACGACAGATATGATTCATTCAGGAGAAATAATAAGTGGGATAACCGAATCAGATGCTACAAAAGGCGAGTCTGGAGATGATTGGGATTGGAACTGGAAATCCTCAGTGCTAATAGGCACTAGTAATTTCTATTTGCCAAATAAACCAGTTTCAAACTATTTGAAAAAGGAATATTCGACAATTAATCAGAATTTATCAATATCTCAAGCTATTGAAACGCTTCAAAAAGACGGAACAAGATATATTGCCGTAATTGGGGAAGATAATGCGCTTATTGGTATCCTGAGAGATGTTGACATTCTCAAGGCTTTTAAAGGCTTAATCTAGCCAGATTATAAGAGAAACATTTATATGCAATCTTAAGACAACAACTTTAAATTTTGAAGGGGTAAAAATGGTAGAAACCATTATCAATGACAGTGTTATAGAGAGAGTTTCAGAAATTGCTAGATTAAAGCTTTCTGATAAAGAAAAAGAAAAATTCCGCGAAGAATTTGAGAGAATTCTTGAAGAATTTTCAATTATTGATGAGATTAAAGTTGGCGAAAAAGAACTTTATTATGTAGTAGAAAACGTCAATGTTTTGAGAAAAGATTCAGAACCAAAACCCTTCAATAATATTAATAGAATTAGATCTAACTTTAATAAAATAGAAGACGATTTTATAGTCGTTCCAAGAAATCTTTGATTTAGTGATATCATGTTTACTAGAGATCTCATTGAGGATTTATTATCCAAGTCAGTAGAAGAACATCTTCATAAAAAAATTGAAGAGATTGAAAAAAGGAATAAGGAAATAAACGCTTTTATTACCTTGGGTACCGAGGAAGCCGAAAAATCTTCAAAGGAAATCCAAAAAAAAATAAATAATGGAACTCAGGGAAAGCTTTCTGGTCTTGTTGTTTCTATTAAAGATAATATTGCAGTCTATAATACTAGAATGACTTGTGGTTCAAAAGTATTGGAGAATTATATAGCGCCCTACGATGCAACTGTTACTAACTTGATTAAGAAGGAAGATGGAATCATAATTGGTAAGTGTAACATGGATGAATTTGCATGTGGCTCAGATGGGACTTCTTCTTATTTTGGGCCAACTAAAAATCCTAGAAATATTGATTATGTGCCTGGGGGGAGTTCTTCAGGAAGTGCAGCCTCAGTTGCTGCTGATTTTTCTGATCTATCTATAGGTAGCGATACAGGCGGTTCAATAAGATGCCCCGCAAGTTTTTGTGGGGTATATGGTTTCAAACCAAGTTATGGATTAGTTTCTAGATATGGTCTTTCCGATATGGCCATGAGTCTAGAAGGCCCAGGCCCTTTTGCAAAAGATACTTATGGAATAGCACTTTTACTTGACGTCATTTCTGGTAAAGACCCCAGAGATACTGTAACTGTTCAAAGTAATAACTCATACCTCAAAACAGTTGAAAACTTCAAAGATGGCGATATTAAAAACATGAAAATTGCATACGCTAAAGAGTTCTTTGAAGGGGTAGATGAAAACATAAAAAACATGATACTTGACAAAATTGGAATGCTTGAATCCCAAGGCGCAAGAATAGAAGAAGTTTCCCTTCCAAATATTAAATACTCTATACCTATATACTATTTAGTTGTGTTCAGTGAGTTTTCATCAGCAATGTCGAAATTTGATGGATTTAAATACGGCCATTATGCAGGAGGCCAAGATATAGTAGAAGCCGTTTCTAATACAAGAGAAACTTCAATGGGGACTGAAGTCAAGAGAAGGGTTCTGCTTGGAACATTTATAACAATGGAAGAGTTTAAAGGAAGATGGTACACAAAAGCTTTGAAGGCAAGAAGCGCCATTAAAGAGGATTTTAAAAGAATTTTTAATTCATATGATTTACTTATTGGCCCAACTATGCCTACGCTCCCTTGGAAAATAGGAGAAAGAATCTCCGATCCCCTAGCTATGTATTCTTCAGACATACTTACTGTGAGTGCAAATCTTGCAGGTATTTGCGCCTCAAGTCAGCCTGTCGGCGAAGTAAAAGGTCTTCCCGTGGGATTACAACTTCACGCCGATAGCTTATCTGAATCTAAATTGCTTAAAGGCATGAGGGCAGTAGAAATAGCATGCGGGGGAATGTAATTGCAGATTCACGAAGACAAATACAAAGATTTGAACCTAAAAATAGGTCTTGAAATACATGTCCAATTGAAAACTAATCAAAAGATTTTTTGTGAGTGCTCATCAGACTATATTAATTCCCCTCCAAACAATAATATTTGCCCAATATGCACGTCACAACCTGGATCAAAGCCTATGGGGATAAATGAAACGGCATTAGAAAATCTCCTAAAAATAGGTTTATTCTTAGGTTGCAAAGCATACGAAAAACCTTTCTATGTCCAAAGAAAACATTATTTTTATCCTGATCTACCTTCAAACTATCAGAGGACATCCCAACCTATTTTAGGAAACGGTGTCTTTATGGGCGTTGGCATATGGGAGATACATATTGAAGAAGACCCAGGTAGGTACGAACTCAGAGAGGGTAAAGTTGACTTTAACAGATCGGGTGTACCCCTGGCAGAAATAGTAACTGCACCCGATATAAAATCCCCTGAGTATGCAAGAGAATTTTTGAGAGACCTTTTGTTATCCCTTGAATATTTAGGTGTGATAAGAGGAGAATCAGGATCCATTAGAGCAGATGTTAACATCTCGATAATGGGTGGAAATAGAATTGAAATAAAAAATGTCAACTCTGTGAAGGGTATCTACAAAGCTTTGAAATATGAGATTGTTAGGCAGAAAGCTGTTCTACAGAGAGGCGGAACAATAACGATGGAGACAAGGCATTTTGATGAAGCAAGCATGATAACTAAAACCTTGAGGAAAAAAGAAACAGTTGCTGACTATAGGTATATCCCTGACCCAGATCTAGTTCCAGTTTATATTAGCCCTGAGATGCTAAATGAAATTGAGTCAGTACTCCCAGAATCCCCTCATGCGAAAAAGAAGAGATTTATGGAAGAATATTCATTAGGGGAAGAAATAGTTGATTCTTTGATATCTGATCTTTATCTATCTGATTTATTTGAAGAGTCTGCAAAAAATTCAAATCCTCTTGAAGCGGGTAAGTGGTGCGCAACTGAACTTAAACGAAGATTAAATGAAAAAAACTTGTCAGTTTCAACATCAAAAATTAACCCAAAACACATATCTGATATGGTAGGATTCATCGAAAGAGGAGAACTTTCTGTGAAAAATGCTAAGTGGATTATTGAAGATGCTGTTGATAGTGGTGAAGAAATCCCAGTGCTCATGGATAAAAAGAACTTTTATCAGATTAGTTCTGAGGATACATTAGTTGAAATAATAGAAAAGGTTATAGCTGATAATCCAAAAGCTGTTTTAGACTTTAAATCTGGAAATCAAAATGCATTACACTTTTTATTTGGCAAAGTTGTCAATGAAACAGAAGGCAGGGCAGAACCTTCAAAAACAATAAAATTACTTAAAGATAAATTATGTGCGGTGGCTTAAATGCTTAAAAGAACATGTTATTCAAATAATTTAAAAGATGGCGAGGAAATTGTACTCGCTGGATGGGTTCATGAGAGAAGGGACCTCGGCGGGATTAAATTCATTTTATTAAGAGATAGAGAGGGAATTGCCCAGATTACTGCACCTAAAAAGAAAGTCTCTGAAGAGATTTTTAAATTAATGGATTCTTTAGGGAGAGAATGGATCATTGCAGTTAAAGGAAATACAAAAGCATCCCCCCAAGCTCCAGGTGGGCTTGAAGTGATACCTAGCGAAATAGAAATAATAAATATGGCAGAAGCAAATCTTCCACTTGACCCATCTGAAAAAGTTGATGCGGATATTGACACAAGACTCGACAACAGATTCATGGATATACGAAAACCAAGAGTAACTGCTATTTTTAAGATTAGAAGTGAAATCTTAAGGGCTGCAAGAGAGTACCTTTTGAGCCAAGCATTTGTAGAAATTCAAACTCCAAAGATAAGCGCTTCAGGAACTGAAGGTGGAACCGAACTTTTTCCACTCTCATATTTCGAAAGAGAAGCTTTTCTAGCACAGTCTCCCCAGCTATACAAACAGACTATGATGGCTACTGGGATGGACAGAGTTTTCGAGATGGCTCACTACTTTAGAGCTGAAGAGTCCAACACACGAAGGCACCTTTCAGAATCTGATGCTGTAGATATAGAAATGTCATTTATTGAAAACGAAGACGATGTAATCTATATCCTTGAGAATCTAGTTTCTCACATCTTGAAATGCGTTAACGATACTAAAAAGAATGAACTCGCTTTATTGGGTGTCGAAGTAAATATTCCTTCTACACCTTTTAGAAGAGTCAAATATGAAGAGGCAATATCTCTTCTTCAAGAAAGTGGATTTAATGTACACTATGGTGAAGATTTAGGTACAGAATCAGAAAAAGCTTTAGGAAATATTGTCAAAGAAAAATATGGTGATGATCTTTACTTCTTGACAAAATACCCCCTATCCACTAAACCATTTTATACTAACTTTGATGGCGAGATAGCAAGAGCATTTGATTTGGACTATAAAGGTGTTGAAATAAGTTCAGGTGGTCAGAGGATTCATAATGTAGAAGTTCTTAAAACAAGAATAAAAGAAAAAGGACTGCCTGTATCATCCTTTGAAGCATATCTCAAGCCTTTTAGATATGGAATGCCGCCACATGGTGGATTTGGTCTTGGTATAGATAGGCTCATAATGCAGATGCTTAACCTAGAGAATATACGAGAGGGCGTGTTATTCCCTCACGATAGAAGAAGACTTGAACCATAGAATATTTTATTTATTTTTATAAATTACTTTTTCATATTTATGGTAATAACGATAAAAATTTATATTCATTAAATTATTATTTGAATAAAGTTTATAAATTCTATAAAATAATCATAGTTTATGGGCGGAATTAAATATTATAGTACTAACCGGAATATTAATGAGGCCGGATTTATACCATTTAAGGGGCTTGTGAGTTTTAAAGATGCACTTATGATGGGTCAGGCTCCTGACGCCGGGCTATTCATGCCTGAGAGAATCCCTAATATTTCAAAAGGTGAGCTTGAAGATCTAAGAGAAAAGAGATATTTTGAAGTAGCTCACACAATTTTAGAGAAATTCCTTTATGGTGACATTGAATCTGATCATCTATTTAGATTATGTAAAGAAGCATACAATTTTAGAGTGCCAATAGAAAAAGTACACGATAGAAAGTATGTTCTAAGACTTGACCAAGGCCCAACTGCTTCCTTTAAAGATTTTGCCGCTAGAATGATGGCTCGACTAATGGGCGCACTAAAAGATGAAAAAAAATCATTGAACATTCTTGTTGCAACTTCTGGGGACACAGGCAGCGCAGTCGGCGAAGCGTTCAAAGGAGTAAAAGGGATAAATGTATTTATTCTATACCCTGAGGGGGAAGTATCAGGCAGACAGAAAAAACAACTTGATACAATAGGTGATAATGTAACAACACTTGCTGTTGACGGCAAATTTGACGATTGCCAGAATCTTGTAAAAATGGCATTTCAGGACAAAGACTTGGCCAATTTGAATCTAACATCTGCCAATTCAATAAACATAGGAAGAATTCTCCCACAGATGATATATTTTTTTTATGCATATCTTCAAAAATCCGAAGAAGGTGAAAAAATTCTAATTTCTGTTCCGTCAGGAAACTTTGGAAATTCTCTTGGATGTGAATTTGGTAGGAGGATGGGATTACCTCTTCATAAACTCGTAATGGCAGTAAACGAAAATGATGAGTTTCCTAGATATCTAAATAATGGAAATTATCAAAAACTTTCTCCTTCAAAAGCTTGCATATCTAGTGCAATGAACGTAGGGCACCCCTCAAATTTAGCAAGGTTCTTTGAACTTTATGGGGGCACTGTAGATAAATCTGGTAAAGTTCACAAATACCCTGACTTGAAAAAAATGCAAACAAATTTATTTTCGGTAAGCATATCCGATCAGAAAACAAAAGACACAATAAAAAATGTTTACGAAAAATACAACGTAGTTCTAGAACCACATGGAGCTGTGGGTTGGGCTGGACTTGAAGCATATTACCATGATAATGGTGATTATCCACTATCAATTTCTTTAGAAACAGCACATCCTGCAAAATTTCCTGAAGAAATTAAGTCACTCCTAAGTTTTGAGCCAGAACTACCAGAATCAATGAAAGATGTAGACATGAGACAGGGCTGTCCAATAAGAATAGAAAATGACTATTTAAAATTAAAAAAATTCTTGGAATCTACACTAGAAAACAAGTAATATCCGGATATTTTTATTTTTATTGTATATTAATCAAAAATTTTTTTTATTACCGCAATATTTAAATGTATATAAATATAATGAATATATATTATGGAGGAATAATATGGAAAGCAAAGGGGAGAGGATTGTAAACCTTGACCCAACAACTAGGCATGAAGGGCATGCAAAACTTGTTCTTCATGTAGATGAGGAAGGGATAGTTGAAAGAGCATATTATATCTCAACGACAATGGTAAGAAGCTTCGAATCATTGACATTGGGTAGGACTTATGAGTTTACTCCAAGAGCTTCAATGAGAATATGTGGATTATGTCCAGTATCTCATGCTGAAGCATCATGCCAAGCCCTTGAAGGGGCGTTTGGGCTTGAAATATCTCAAGATGCATTAATATTAAGAGAGATTCTAGGCCTTGCAAGTAAGATGCAAGACCATGCACTTCACCAATTTCTAATTCTTGATGACATAGTAGACAATGAAAAAATTAAAAAGGAGTCCATAGAGAGGATCCAAGAATTGAGAAGAATCGGACAAAAAATGAAGGATATTGTAGGGGGAGAAGCAATTCATCCTTCAAATTACTGCGTAGGTGGATTTAATACCAATATAAGTCAGAGAGCAGCTGCAAGTTTGTATAGGCTTGTAAGAAAGTATGAGAAGAACGCACACCTACAGAAAGATTTGTTTATCGAGACAATTGAAAAGAAACTTGAAAATTTACCAAATAATATCGGTATATCTAATTCTAGTATTTTGGCCACACACATGACTTACGGAGATCGAAAAGAAATTAATCTCGAAGCAATAAGAGAAGTAATCCCCTCTAGATTTTATGGAAAAGAGGAAGAAGGTAGAACAACAAATACAATGATTCCTCTTTATTATGGGGAAACAGTTGAAACAGGCCCGAGAGCAAGATTTATCAAATTTAAGAGATTTTCTGGCGATTCCGCTTTATATATCAACGTTGCAAGAGCAAGAGAAATGCTAGTTATGGTATATCGGGCCGAGGAACTTTTGGACCAGTTGGATGTCAACGGTAAAACAAAACCTGACCACATTACTGTTAAAGAAGGGGAAGGGGTAGGAGTTTACGAAGCCCCAAGAGGAACTTTAATTCATATGGCAAAAACGGACCACAACGGGATAATGAGGGATTACAGGATAATATCTCCTACAACTTGGAATATTCCAACCATAGGCAAGGCCATAGAAGGTTCTCCTCAAGAATATGCCGAAATCATCATGAGGTCCTATGATCCGTGTCTTGATTGTGCAACACATTATATAATTGTTAAGGACACAGATGGCAAGGTCATCGAAAGGAGGTATTTGCAATGAATTACTTAATAAAAGAGAATCTTGTATTGGGTTGCGGTAATCCTCTTTTTGGTGATGACGGATTCGGACCAGAATTTGTTAGAAGAATCAAAGATGAAAAAATTGAAAATAAGTTTAAAAATCTCGCTGTGATAGATTGCGGTTCTGGCATATCGCCCTTTTTAAATCTAATCAATTCTTCAAAACACAAAATAAAAAATCTGTATATAATCGACTGTGGAGATTTCAAGGGAAAAATTGGGGATGTATTGATTTTGGATGGGAAAGAGATAGCTTCTCAAGATTTCATAAAATCTTCACATAGTATGAATGTTCCACACGAAATAAATACATTTTCTTCTAATGTCAAGTTAATATTAGTTCAGGGAAACGTAGATCCAAATAGCATGGACCTTGAGATGAATGAAGAAGTTCGGAATGCCATTGATAAAGTTCAAAATATTATTATTAGTTTTATGGAGGGAGCGCAGTGAAACCAAAAGTTGGCGTATTTCAGCTAGCATCATGTTCGGGATGTCTTTTGTCTCATCTAGATACTGGAAAGATTACAGAATTTCTTGATGAATACGATGTAAAATATTACCCGCTAGTTATAGACGCTCGAAAAATCCCCGAAGAATTAGATCTAGCCGTATTTGAGGGTGCGGTAGGGACGATTGAAAAAGGGCACATGAAACTTGTAACAGACATAAGACAAAAATCAAAAAAAGTTGCAGCTTTAGGAGCATGTGCTGTAACTACCGGAATACTAATGCACTCTGCAGGAAATCAAATGCCTATGCCAGAAACAGATGCTTTTTTACCAATTAGTGAACTCGTAAAAGTAGATTATGCCATACCTGGATGTCCACCCAGTCCTGAAATCATCGAAAGATTTTTTGATGCGTTTCTAAGAAACGATGAAAATTATCTCCAAGCTTTCACAAACATTGAAGAGAATTCGGAGGTTAATATTAGGTATATAACCCAAAGAGCACTTTGTATTTCATGCGGACTTTGTACTGCAGTATGTCCCACTTTGGCTTTATCGGATATAGAAGGAAAACCGGTTTTAAGGGACGAAATATGTGTAAAATGTGGGGAATGCAGATTCCAATGCCCAAGAAGTTACATGCCCCTAGAATACATAAATGAAACGGTCTTTAAAGATGAAAGCACCTCCATTGATGAATATCTTGGGAGATATATGTCAATCTATACAGCAAGAGCCACTAATCAAGAGATATTAAAAACTGCACAAAGTGGCGGAACAACAACAGCGCTTATGAATTATTGTCTTGACTCTAGAATAATTGACGGCATTTTAACAGGCGGTAAAGACAAAGAGAAATACTGGCTTGCAAGGTCTGCGCTTGTAACAGATTACGATGAACTCCTTGAAACAACTGGAACAACATACAATCTTTGCCCAACATTAAACATATTAAAAGATGCTGCAACTTCAAACTATCTAAAAAATATAGCCATAGTTGGGCTTCCATGTGTTCATCAGGCAGTAAGAAAACTTGAGATATACCCCCTATCTCTCAGAAGTGTAATTGACAAAATTTCCCTCAGAGTTGGATTGTTTTGTACACATAATTTTAGGTATAATGCAATGCTAAAGATGATGGAGGAATTAGGCGAAATACGGGCTGAAGATACATACAAAGTAGATATAGGCGCTGGCAATTATGTCATCTATTCAGTTTCAGGAGATATCCAAAAGATACCCATAGATATAGTCAGGGAATATGAACAAGAAAGCTGTTCAATCTGCCCAGATTTCACTTCAGAACTTTCAGATATCTCAATCGGATCAATTGGGGCCCCCGAAGGGTGGAATACTGTAATCGTGCGAACTAAAACAGGCCAGAAAGCTTTTGAAGCAGCAGTCCAAGAAGGTTACCTTGAAATAGGAAAAGAAGGCAAGATGCCAGTTGATATAGAGATTGTAAAAAAACTTTCGAAGATTAAAAAGAACAGAAGTAAAAAGAAAATAGAGAAAAGAAAGATGTACAATCTAAAAGTTCCATTCTAGCGACAAGAATCCTCATGGATGACCAACTTTGGCTTTCTAAATTTTTAAATAATTAGTTTTTTATTTTTATTATTGTTTAGCAATATTTAATTTCTAATTTTTACATTGTCTACTATTTTTAGCGAAAACTTTATATATTAGTATAGCAATAATAATTAATATTACTGATATTATAGAGTATCATTAGCTGAAAAATTGAGGGCATTAAGATATGAATATGGCTAAAATAAAATTTTTAAATATTCAAAAATCAAAAGTCATTCCTATATTTTTTTTAATCTTGATACTCATATCTGTTGTTTCTGCCAATGAAATGTCTGTGAAATTCACAAACAAGCCGAAGGGCGATATGATAATGTCTATGAGATTAATTGATCATTCTCAAGATTCCGTGGGAAAACTACTTGTCACAACTGGATTCAAAAGAGGGGAATCGTATGAAAATGGGTATATTTATCTCTTCAACTATAATGGTGAAATACTTTGGAATAAAGAAATAGGCAATGTTGATGGAACAATGAGCTCGATAAGGGATTCACTTCCAAACCCTCCCGACGTTGATATAACAAGATTCTACCCAAAAGATGCATACGGTGTTGATTTTAATGGTAATGGGCAAAAAGATATTCTACTCTTAACTGAATCACATTTTTACATACTTACTGAACAGGGCATGGGTAAGAAATACTTCAAATCTGTACCAATGAAAGAAATTAAATCTGCAGATATATTCGGAGAAGGTAAAGAAGTTGCTCTTTTAGCGGGTGTCAATGCAAGTATGATTAGTTATAACGGATATGATTACACTTTTTCAACAATTGCAAAACCATCAAAACCCCTAAGTAGCATCACTTCTGCAAATCTTGATTCTGACATTGAAAGAGAGATTATAGTAGGGGGAGAAAATATCTCAGGTGAGGGAAATATATCTGTTTATGATTACAACTCTTCAACAGCCAATTGGACTAAGATACACTCTTACATTACTGGTGCAGGCATGACCATTAAGAAAGTTATAGCAATAAATCTCGATAATGGAAGCGAATACCAAGTAGGTGATGAAAAAATAGAGATTCTTGCACTATCTGAGAAATACGTTTACTGTTTCCATACAAAAGATGGTGGTACTCTTAATCTTTTGTGGTTATATCCAATAAAACAGGGGTCTGATCTCCTAGTGGCAAACATTATTGGAGATGGAAATCTAGAAGTAATCGCAGCAGGAGAAAAAGTTTATGTTCTTGATAAAACAGGCGCAAGAATATGGGAGAGTAATTTAGGTAAGGTCATATCAAATATTCATTCCTCTGATCTTAATGAAGATGGGCATGGTGAAATTGTTGCAGGCGCTTCTTCCACATATAGGTCTAACAAGGCTTATGGGGAGATATTTCTTTTAGATGGACTAGGCCATCTTTTATGGCAATCTAATGAGAATTACATGACCGAATATGTTGTCATCAAGGATATGGATCATAATGGAACTCTTGATTTAATTATAGCTAATTATACAAATGTTATTTCTGGCTATGAAAACATGATGGGTGCAAATAAGGCTGATATGTATTTCAGTCAGGCATTGGCTTCTTTTAACAATGAAAATTATAGAGACGCTCTTGTATATTTTAAAGTAGCAAGAGAAGAGTATAAAAAAGATAAAAATACCAACAAAACCTTAGAAGCAGACGATTATATCCAGAAGTGCGAGCTTTTTTTGAACACTGGCTCTTCTTATGAAATGGGGGTATACTTCTTTGGTATGGGAGAATACCAGAAGTCAATACTTTATTTTGAAGAGGCAAAAAAAGCATCAATTAACAAACAAGACTTTGATGCGGCATTAAAAGCAGATGAGATGATTGAAAAGGCAAATAGGTATGTGGAAGCTCAGAATTATTTAGACGAGGCCAATAAATATGTTTCCGAAGAAAACTTTGACAAAGCTTATTCATCCTATAACAATGCACTCGTAATTTACCAAAGGCTAGGGGATAATCAAAAAATTACTCTTATTCAGAATAACATGTTAAAAATTGATAATTATAAGAAAGCTTTAGACTATTTTGACATGGGAAAGAGCTATTTCTCTTCAAAAGACTATCAAAATGCAAAATCATACTTTCAAAAAGCAAGTGCAGAATTCAATAATCTTGGCGATGTAGGGAGAGTATCTTCATGTGAAGATTATATCTCCAAATGCAACCAACTTCTAGAATCATCCAAAGGGATAAGTTCTGTTAATAACATGCTTCTTTATGGCGGAATACTTATAGGATTCTTACTTTTGATAGTATTACTACTATTTTTCTTACTGCTTAAGTGACCAAAACGTTTTTTAATCAATATCTTACTTTCTCATTATGCCCAAACTTTCATTAAGAGAAGTTTTTTCTGTTTCAAGCCAGAGTCTTCATATCTTGCTATTCCTACCTTTCTTAATTCCAACACTCTTCTATATCCTAATAACGTCTTACCTTTTTCAATACCTCGGCGAAGGTCTACTATTATTCCAAAAAGGCGGAGATGCACTGGCGTTTGTCTACCAATGGGCCGTATTTATTCTAATTGCATTATTGATTTATTTAATTCTCATGATATTTGCATTTAATCTTTCTTCAATTTTATTAAGGGACTATGCAACTAGCGGTAAAAAGAACTACATAAATTCAATAAAAGAAGCATATTCCAAGATCTTTAAAGTTCTGATTGTAAATATAATGGCGTTTATCATATTTTTAACAGGCATTTTATTCTATGCTGTTCACCCTATCCTCCTGATAATGGGATTCTTTTTAGCACCTTTCCTTTCCTTTGTTTCCCCTTCAATAGTAATAGATAACTTGCCCCCCTTCAAAGCGATAAAAAATAGTTTATTATTGGCTTTACATTATACAACGCCTGCTTTTTTCATATTCCTATCTTCATTTTTTGTATTAGTTGCAATCCCTCTATCTATTTCATCTCTCCTATACTACTTTTTTTCAGCCGATTTATTGGGAAAATTTATTATATATGGAATTCCCATATTAGAAATGATATTTGCAACATATATTGCCATATTACTAACAGTTGCATATCTCAACTACAGAGGGTATTAAATGCTCTACAAAGAGCTTGTCGATGTGTATGAAAAATTAACTTCAACTAACTCTAAACTTGAGAAGAGAGATATATTATCTGATTTCTTTTTAGTAGTACCTGATGAGATTTTACCTTTTGTTACGGGTCTACTGGCAGGATATGTTTTCCCCAAATGGACTGAAAAAGAACTGGGCATAGGTCCAAAACTTTTGTTGAAAGTTATATCTAAGATAACAGGGATAACTGAAGAAAAAGTTGAAGAATTTGTATACTCTTCGGGTGACTTTGGAGAAGGAATTGAAAAGGCCATAGAACAAAAAAAACAACAAACATTCTTTGACATTAAAATCGAAATAACATACCTAATGGATCTTTTTGAAAAAGTCTCTGCCTATGGGGGGAAGGGCTCTCAAGACAAAAAAATAAAGTATCTTTCCGAACTATTTTCAGCAGCGTCGCCAATTGAGGCGAGATACCTATCCAAGACAATTCTTGAGCAGATGAGAACTGGAGCTGCAGAAGGAATAATTATTGATGCAATATCGAAGTTTTCAGGAATTCCCAAAAAAGATGTTGAAAAAGCTTATTTGTTGACAAATGATTTAGGATTAATAGCGCTCTATTCTAAAAAGGGGGTAGACGAACTCTCTAAATTGGACGTGACAGTGGGAAGGCCCTTAAAACCAATGCTTGCTCAAATAGGAGGTTCTATTGAGTTAGCCCTTAAAGATATAGACGAGCCAGAAATGGAAGTTAAATATGATGGAGCCAGGATTCAAGTACACAAATCTGGAGATACAATAAAAATATTCTCCAGGCGTTTAGAAAATATTACTGATGCACTGCCTGAAGTATTGTCTGAGCTAAAACAGACGTTAATCCCTGAGACTATTATATGTGAAGGCGAGGTAGTCGCATACAAAGATGGAAAGATAGCTCCATTCCAATATGTTTTAAGAAGGCTCAGAAGAAAATACCAGATATCAGAGCTATCTGAAAAAATACCCTTGAAACTTTTTCTTTTTGATTGTCTTTTAATTAAAAAAAGGTCTCTAATCGATTTAACATTAAAAGAAAGAAGAGATATTTTAGTTTCCTCAATAAAAGAATCAGAACTTGTAAAAATTGCTGAAAATAAGGTATCAAAAGATCCTTTAGAGATTAAAGATTTCTATAATAAATCTATTAATGAAGGGCATGAAGGCATTATGATAAAAGACTATTCATCTCAGTACCAACCTGGAGCAAGAGGTAAAAAATGGCTTAAAATTAAACGCACCTTGGAAACACTGGATTTAGTTATAATAGGGGCTGAATGGGGGGAGGGACGAAGAAAAAAATGGCTTTCGTCTCTACTTCTTGGTATAAGGGATGAAGAAGGTAAATTTTTAACAATAGGGAAAGTGGCAACAGGGCTTTCAGATGAGCTTTTCACTGAGATCACTGAACAACTGACGCCATTGATTTTGGAAGAAAAAGGCAAAACAGTAACCATAGTTCCAAAAATTGTCGTTGAAGTTCTTTATGATGAAATGCAGCATTCCCCTAAATACGAAAGTGGATTTGCACTGAGATTTCCCCGGGTATTGAGAATAAGGGATGATAAAGACGCCTACGATTCTGATACTATATCCCGTGCATTTGAAATATATGAAGCTCAAGAGAAAACTTTTTAAATAGATTGTAAACTAAAAAAATAATCAAGTTTACAATTGGTGTGCTAATGCTAAAATCAAAAGAACTTTCTCTCGTTGCTTTGTTTGCAGCGCTTACTGCGGTTGGAGGATTTATTTCAATTCCTTTTTATCCTGTACCTTTGACTCTTCAAGTATTTTTTGTCTTACTCTCTGGCGCAATTTTAGGTAAAAAATTAGGCGCGTTAAGTCAGATGATATATCTTGGGCTAGGCGCAATAGGGGCGCCAGTTTTCCACAATTTCACAGGTGGGATCGGAATTTTGCTTGGTCCAACTGGGGGCTTTATCATTGGCTTTGTGCCAGGTTCTTATGTGGCCGGTTTATTTTATGAAAAATTCAACAGCAATAAAATCCATTTTTCCGGGCTTTTACTATCTATAGTTCCAATATATGCAATAGGAGTCCTCTGGCTTTCGTTAATTACTGGGATGTCACTAGAAAAAGCTATTCTTGTGGGAGGAATTCCCTTTATTCCTGGAGATTTTGTAAAGTCAATTATAGTATTTCTAGTTGAAAAAAAAGTCAAAAATTATCTCAAATTCAATATTTGATTTATATTTTTTCAATTTAAACCTCCAATTTTGGAGGAACGGCTATATTACACAACTTTTATAAATACATTTATAAATTACTCCTTATAAATTATATTATAATCTTGGAGGTATTCTTTGTCCGAATCTAAATTAGGTAAATATAAAATGACGGTTCAAAATGTTGTTACTTCTGCTAACTTATTTAACAGAATTGACCTAGTTAAAGCCGCAAGTTCTTTAGATAACATAGAATATGAGCCAGAACAGTTTCCTGGGATGGTAGTCAGGCTCGATGAACCAAAGACCGCCACTTTAGTTTTCGGAAGTGGTAAACTTGTGTGTACAGGAGCTAAATCTCCAGAAGAATCTAGAAGAGCTATATTCAAAATAATTGAGATTTTGAGGGATTATGGCACTCCAATGGAAAAAGAACCAGATATTGTTGTACAGAATATCGTGGCGTCTGGCGATCTCGAAATGAAACTAAATCTTGACGATATTATCTTAACACTCCCAAATTGTGAATATGAACCTGAGCAGTTTCCGGGGCTAATCTATAGATTAAAGGAACCAAAAGTAGTTCTACTACTTTTTGGCAGTGGCAAAGTTGTATGCACGGGCGCAAAATCTGAGGAAGACGTTATTAAAGCAATTGAACGTGTTAAA
Source organism: Methanofastidiosum sp. (assembly GCA_035362715.1). Classification (NCBI taxonomy): domain Archaea; kingdom Methanobacteriati; phylum Methanobacteriota; class Candidatus Methanofastidiosia; order Candidatus Methanofastidiosales; family Candidatus Methanofastidiosaceae; genus Candidatus Methanofastidiosum; species Methanofastidiosum sp. The sequence goes on along the minus strand of DAOSDU010000001.1, from coordinate 45,154 downwards.
AAATCTTTGATTGAAGAAGGTTTAGCCTAATTCTAATTGCCGCTATTCTTTTATTTTATATCTACTATTTACAAATAATAACCATTTTTGGCATAAAGAATCCAAATAAATATCAAAAAATATATAAAGGATTTTTTCTCAACTAAAGTAAGTTATAAAATAGTGATTTCATGGAAAAAGCAGAAATACTCTTAGAAATAAAAAAAGCAGAGGAAACTGCAAAGAAAATCATAGCTGACGCTGAAGAAAATCACAAAAAAAGTTTAGTTGAATTGAACGTAGAAATGGAAAAGCTTCTCGAAAAAAAGAGAAGAGACATTGATTTAGAAATTGAGAAACAACTTAGAACTGAAACAGATAGAATACTCATGGAAAAACAAAGGGCTATTTCTGAAGGTGTAATAGAGATAGAGAAGATTAGAGAAGAAGCATTAGAAAAAAAAGATGAAGCTATTAATTTTATTCTTGATAAATTCATGAGGTACATTGATGAGCTCCAACGAAAGGATGACTAAAATAACTTTAGTTGGAACTAAAGATGCTATGAAGGAGACTATTGAAATCCTTCATTCATTAAAGATAATCCATATTGTGGACTTTAAAGAACAAGACGAAACCTTCGAAATAGGAAAATCATTGGGTGAAGTCTCAAAATTTTCTGAACTCTTGCTTTCTATCAGGGCTTTTTTGAGCAAGTTTGATATCCGACCTGACAATATTAAATCAACTTATGTCAAAAGAGAAGTTTCAAGAGAGCTAGAAAAAGAAGTCTATGAGGCGGAAAATGTTATCAAATCCTATAACGAGAAAATATCTAAAATAAATCTTATACTAAAAGAGATAGAAAAAATTAAGTCGATTGGCGACTTAGGGGATATAGGGATACAAAAAAAATTAGTTGCTTCCCTTGATGATTTAGTATCTTCAAAATCGGAACTTGAAGAACAAAAAAATATATTCAAAGATCAGATGGAGTCTACGATAAAAGAAAAATCAGCTTTTCTGTTACAATATGAAGACTTTTTATCAAGTGAAATAGAAAAAATGGAAGCCCCTTTAAGATTCACGACTACCAAGAATACTTTCATAGTTGAAGGATGGATACCTGAAAAAAAATACCAAGAGATTGAAAGTATTTTAAAGAAAAGATTTGGCGATAGGATAAATCTTGATAAGATTAAATATAGTGATGAGGAATCCGTACCTGTTGAATTCAAACATCCAAGTCCAGTCAAACCTTTCGAGTTATTATTGGAATTATTTGAATATCCTAAGACTAAAGAGATTGATCCTACTTTTGCAATTTTTATAACCTTTCCTCTTTTCTATGGAATAATGCTTGGGGATATTGGTTATGGATTAGTTATATTTTTTGCTTCTTTATTTATGAAAACAAAATTTAAAACTGAAGGCTGGAAAATGATACTGGGCATTTTAGAATACTCAAGTATTTATACGATGGCATTTGGTTTTATTGACGGTGAGTTTTTTGGATTTAATGTATTCGACCTCTTAGGCATAGAAGAAATACTTGGGTTGCGCATGCCCATTCTAGATAGAATTGTAGATTTCATGCCAATAATGATTCTTTCCATCTCAATTGGAGTCATACATGTTCTATTAGGCCTCGTGTTTGGATTTATTAATGTTTACCGGTCACACAACTTAAAAGAAGCCATTTTAAAAAAAGGCGGATGGATTGTACTCATATTTTCAATAATATTTCTAGCAAGCAGTATCTATATCTCGGATATATTGCTATATTTTGGAGCGGGTCTCCTTTTAGCTTCAATAGTTTTATTGGTAGTCGGAGAAGGATTTATAGGATTAATAGAGATATTTGGCATAATGAGTAATATCCTATCCTATGTTAGACTAATGGCTATAGGTCTATCTTCTGTGGGCATAGCAATTGTAATAAATAGCATTGTTGTGGATATAATATTCCCAATGGGTGGTGTTTTTGTATTATTGGGATATTCCGTGTTAATAGTGGGGCATATAGGAAACATCTTATTGGGCATTCTAGCCAGTTTCTTACATGCTTTGAGATTGCATTATGTTGAATTTTTCACAAAATTCTATGAAGGGGGAGGTATTAAGTATAAACCATTTGGTATTTAATATTAAAGAGGTGATATGATGGCAGAATTAGCAGTAATAGTGGTAGTATTAAGCTCTGTTGCTTCAGTCATATTAACAGGACTAGCTGCAGCATGGGCAGAGAAGCATATAGGATCTGCTGCAATTGGGGCAATGACAGAAAAAGAGGAGCTTTTCAGTAAGGGATTAGTTCTCACTGTAATACCTGAAACAATCGTTATTTTTGGTCTTACAGTATCATTAGTTCTTCTCTTTGTTGTGCTGCCTCAACTCCTTTAAAGGAGGGAAAAAATGGGGAAAAGTACAGTAGCAGATACAGTGATAGAGGATGCAAGAAAAACAGCAAAAGAATATAGCGAGCAGCTTCAAGAAAAAAAGAAGATTAAATTACATGATATCGATAATGCTATAGATAAACTAAAGATAAAGAAACAAGATTTGGTTAAAGAAAAGACATCTTTACTAGCTAGAACTGAGACTTCTAGAACCAATCTTGAAATTAAAAGAAAAAGACTAAGGATGGAACAAGAGGTACTTGAAGAGATATTTGCAATCACTAAAACTAAACTAGAGAATATCGAATCAAAAAAAAGAGAGATTATCCTTAAGAAATTAATATCAGTGGCCGAACTTGAATACGTCTTTTCTAACAAAAATGATGAAAAATATGCGAGAAAATTAGCTGGGGAAAAATATAAAGGTAACATTAATACAATAGGCGGTATTTCAACGGGAGATCCAACAGGTAAGATAAAAGAAGACTTTACTTTTGAAGCTATCCTAAACTATGTTTTTGAAAATAATCTCAAAGAGATAAGAGATATTTTATTTGGTGAGGCTGAGTATGGATTCAAATGTAGTCTTCTCTGAAAATTGGCTTGGAGAAACTAATTATAGTTATCTTAACACTAGGGTAAGAGCCATGGAAAGTAAATTATTCAAGAGCGATGCATATATTAAACTCTTGAACATGGAGGTTTCTCAAATAGCTAGATTTTTGGGAGAAGGAAACTACAAAGAAGAAATTGACTCTTTATCAAGAGATTATCGGGGTGTAGAGTTAATAGAACATTCACTTAATAAAAATCTAGGGAATACTTATCATAAGCTAATAAAAATGAGTGGAAAAAAAGCTTCGGCTTATGCTTTTGCAATATTAACTAGATGGGACATCCACAACATAATCTCTATTTTGAGAGGTAAATACTCCAAAGCAACTGATTATGAAATAGAAAAGACACTGATTCCAATAGGGGAGCTACCTTTTAGTTTTATAATGTCCCTTGTAAAAAACTATAGCTATGAAGATGTTATCAAGAAATTAAAAAAATTAGAACAATTTAATTTTTTAGACGAAACAAAAGAGATAGCAGATATAGAATCAGAACTTTTTAAAATGTACTTCAAGAGTACTCTTGATACTTTTAAGAAGGAAAAAAAATCTCTATTCGTTGATTTTATTCGTACAGAGATTGATATTACAAATATAAAAAATATAATGAGGATGAGAAGATACGGATTTGCTCCTGAAGAAGAACAAAAAAACATGATTGAAGGGGGATTATTTTTTGGGATTGATGATTTAGGCAACCTCTTAAGGTCCCATGATAACGATTTTTTAAAGAAAATGAAAAAAACTCCTTACGGGGTTATTATTGAAAAACACTGGCAAGAAAAAACCCTCTTTTATCTAGAAGAATCTCTGGAAAAATATCTAATGAAATGCGCAAAAGAACAATTTATAGGAGATCCTTTTACCATAATGCCCGTTCTCCACTACATTATCTCTAAAAAAATTGAAGTTGAGAATATCCGGAAAATATCCAGGGGAAAAGCCTCCAATCTTGAGAAAAAAATAATTGAGGATAGCTTGGTGATCTGATGGAATTTGGAGTAATTGGTGATGAGGAGTTTGTTATGGGATTTAAGTTATTAGGAATCAAGAAAAGTGAGAGAATAGCAAACGATCAAGAATTTGAAGATCACCTTAATGACATGTTTAAGGATAAAGAAGTAGGAATTATAATTATTCAACCCGAATATTACAAAAATCTTTCAAGTAAAAGTAAATTAAAGGTCGACACTTCAGTCAAACCAACAGTAATTGTATTGGGAGAAAAATTAAGCGATATCTTGAGAGACAAAATAAAACACGTAATTGGAGTTGACCTGTGGGGTAATTAATTTGGAAAATAAAGGTACAATTTATAGGGTATCTGGGCCTGTAGTCACGGCAACAAATATAGACGCTAAGATGAATGAGCTAGTCCGAGTTGGTAAAGAAGGACTGTTCGGAGAAGTGATAGAAATTGATTATGATAAAACAATTATCCAAGTCTACGAGGACACATCTCTTCTTAAACCAGGTGATGAGGTCACTACAACTGGAATGCCGTTATCAGTTGATTTGGGGCCAGGGTTGTTGGGCTCAATATATGACGGAGTTCAAAGGCCATTACCAAAACTCTCACAGCTAATGGGGGAATACATTAAGAGGGGTGCCGAAGCCCCTGGAATCGACAGAGAGAAGAAATGGGAATTCTTCCCATCAAAGAAAAAAGGCGATAAAGTAAATTTTGGAGATATAATTGGTTATGTCAACGAGAATGAATTCACAAAACATTTCATAATGTCGCCCCCAAACATATCTGGAGAAATTGTAGAGATTTTAGAAAAAGGAGAATATACTGTTGAGGAAATACTGTGCAGATTAGACAACGATGCAGTAATTAAGATGTATCAAAGATGGCCTGTCAAAGTTCCAAGGCCTTTCAAAGATAAAATGATTCCAAATGTTCCTTTAGTCACAGGTAAGAGAATTATAGATGTTCTATTTCCTTTGGCCAAAGGCGGTACCGCTGCAATCCCTGGGCCTTTTGGTAGCGGTAAAACTGTAACACAACAACAGCTTGCAAAATGGAGCGATACCAAAGTTGTTGTTTATATCGGGTGCGGTGAAAGAGGAAATGAGATGATTGATGTTCTTACAGAATTTCCTAAATTAGTAGATCCTGTAACAGGTGGCCCATTGATGAATAGAACCGTACTTATCGCAAATACTTCAAACATGCCCGTGGCCGCAAGAGAAGCTTCAATTTATACCGGGATCACCATCGCTGAATATTATAGGGATATGGGTTATGACGTTGCGCTCATGGCAGATTCCACATCAAGATGGGCAGAAGCCATGAGAGAAATATCTTCAAGACTGGAGGAAATGCCCGGTGAAGAAGGATATCCTGCATATCTCTCTTCTAGGTTATCAAGTTTTTATGAGCGGGCGGGAATCGTAGTTACTCTCGGGGGCAAAATAGGTTCAGTAACTGTTATAGGCGCTGTTTCACCACCAGGAGGAGATTTCTCAGAGCCAGTAGTCCAAAATACCCTCAGAATAACAAAAACTTTCTGGGCATTAGATTCAAACCTTTCACAAAAAAGGCATTTCCCTTCGATTAATTGGCTTGAATCTTATTCACTCTACTATGATTCCCTAAAAGAATGGTTCGAAAGTAAAATATCTGTTGATTGGGATAGAACAAGAGCTGAAGCAATGGAAATATTGCAGAAGGAAGCAGAGTTGCAGGAAATTGTACAGCTTGTAGGTGCAGATGCACTGCCTCCAGATCAACAATTTTTATTAGAAATCGCTCGAATGTTAAGGGAGATATTTTTACAACAGGATTCTTACCATGAAGTGGATGAATTTCACTCATTAAAGAGGCAATTTTCACTATTAAATGCGATTATCCGATTTTCCAGATTAGGAAATAACGCAATTGAAAACGGTGTTGAAATTGATAAGATAATAAAACTCGAGTCAAGAGCAGAAATATCTAAAGTAAGATATAGGAAAGATTTTGAGAGTAAAATAGGCTCGATTAACGAAACAATGTCAAAGGAATTCAAGTTACTCCTAGGGGAGGAATGATTCGATGAAAGAGTACAAAACTATCACTTCTGTAACTGGGCCCCTTATCTTTCTAGAAAATACTGAGAATATAGGATATGGCGAATATGTCAACATCACTCTTTCCGATGGGAGTAGAAAAAGAGGCCAAGTATTGGACACATCGGGGAATAAAGTTGTTGTTCAAGTTTTTGAAGGAACTAGAAACATTGACAAAAATGCCTATGTTAAGTTTTCAGGTGATGTATTAAAAGTTCCAGTTTCACATGACATGCTTGGAAGAGTATTTTCTGGTTCGGGGGATCCACTTGACGGTGGGCCAAAAGTTATACCTGAAGCTAGATTGGATATCAATGGGCTCCCAATAAATCCTTACAAAAGAGCACCTCCTCACGAATTCATTCAGACAGGTGTATCTGCTATAGATGGAATGAATTCATTAATTAGGGGGCAAAAACTTCCTATATTTTCAGGATCTGGATTACCACATAATCAACTAGCTTTACAGATAGCAAGACAAGCAACGGTCTTGGATTGTACTGAAAGTTTTGCAGTTATCTTTGTTGCAATGGGTATAACCGAAGAAGAAGCGAAATATTTTATAAGTGATTTTGAAAAAACAGGAGCGTTAGAAAGAGGAATCGTTTTTTTAAATCTTGCTTCAGACCCTTCAATTGAAAGACTAATCGTACCACGAATAGCTTTGACTACTGCTGAATTTTTTGCATTTAACTACGATATGCATATGCTAGTTATAATGACTGATATGACAAATTACTGTGAAGCCTTAAGGGAAATAGGATCTGCTAGGGAAGAAGTTCCCGGGAGAAGGGGTTACCCGGGTTACATGTATACAGATCTTGCTTCAATTTATGAACGGGCTGGAAGAATAGAAGGTAAAAACGGTTCTGTTACACAAGTACCTATCCTCACAATGCCAGGTGACGATATTACTCACCCTATACCTGATTTATCTGGGTATATCACAGAAGGACAAATTATTGTTTCTAGAGATCTCCAAAGGAAGGGCATATATCCTCCTATTGATGTTCTGCCTTCATTATCAAGATTAATGAGCAAGGGAATCGGAAAAGATAGGACCCGAGAAGATCATAAATCTGTATCTGATCAATTATATGCAGCATACGCTGAAGGAAAAGACCTTAGAGGAATTGTTTCAATTGTTGGTAAAGAATCTCTTTCAAAATCTGACAAATTATTTTTGGACTTTGCAGATGATTTTGAAAAAAGATTTGTATCTCAAAAATCGAATGAAAACAGAGAAATAAAAAATACGCTAGATATAGGATGGGAGATTCTTTCAAAACTACCTGAAGATAAATTATTAAGAGTAAGTGATGAATTAATCGAGAAATATATGAGGAGATTTAAGGGTGCCACAGATAAAGCCGACTAGGTCTGAGTTGATAAAACTTCAGAGGAAAATCAAACTTTCTAAAACAGGGTATAATATCCTAAAGAAGAAAAGAGATGGCCTAGTCATGAATCTTTTTGGGATGGTTAAGGATGCCAAAGAAGCTCAAGAAACTCTTGAAGAAAGTTATGAAATTGCAAAGAAATATCTTGGAATGACAATAGCTTTTGAAGGGGAAATTGCTGTTGCCTCTTGCGCATTAATTAAAAAAGGCGCCCCTAAATTCTATTTGGATAGCAAGAATATTCTGGGGGTTCAAGTTCCTAAAATATCTGATTTATCTTTTAAAAAAGGTATCAATGAGAGGGGATATAGCATTCTTTCAACATCCTCAAAGATTGATGAAACTGTGGAAGAATATGAAAAAGTATTAGAATATGTAGCAAAAGCAGTTGAGGCAGAATCAACACTTAAGAAAGTATTAAATGAAATCGAAGTCACAAAAAGAAGAGTAAATGCTTTAGAGTCAAAGATCATACCCCGATTAGAATCTCAGAAGAAGTTCATTGATTTTCGATTGGAGGAGCTCGAAAGAGAAAATAAATTCAGGCTTAAAATGATCAAAGATAAGAAATCTAAGAAAAGCTCCAGATGAGATAAAGTTTTAAAAAAGAGAACAATTAATATTTGATATGGATAGAATCACTGCAACTAAATTAGTAATCACTATTTCTATATTATTACTGGGAATATATCTTGTCTATCCTATAATACCTGGTATATTAGGGGGATTAATCTTTTCTTACGCATTTCATCCCGTTTATGATTTTATTTTTCAAAAATTGAAAAGGAGAGGACTATCGGCGGCATTAACAACTTTGTTTGTATCCGCACCATTTCTTATTACTTTGTTATACGGATTCTATAAAGCCGTAGAACAACTTACTTTTGTTACACAAGTCCTAAAAAAAGAAACACCAACTACTATATTTGACCTCTTAGGATTAGAGGTTCAAAGCAGCCCCTTCTATGGAGTAATATCCGATACGTTTCCCCAAATTATCAATATCTCTGATTTTTTTGCCAGCACAATGGGTCAACTTCCTCTTACTTTGATGAACGTTGTAGTATTATTCCTTTCTCTCTTCTATTTTTTGAATGAAAAAGAAAGAGTAGAAAATTATTTCGAAAGAATGATTCCAAATAATTATCAAAATAATATAATTGAGATACTTGGGCCCACAAAGAAGGTAATTAATGGCTTAATTTATGCGAACGTTATGAGCGCAATGATTATGGCATTTCTTGCCACAATTGGTTTTTTAGTAATAGGTGTCCCCTACTCTTTCCTTTTGGGTCTTTTAACAGGATTAGCTGCACTCTTACCTGTAGTTGGCCCGTGGACTATCTTCTTGCCCGTTGGATTTTATTACATTTTAATTGGCGACATAGTCCAAGGGTTTGCAGTATTGACATACGGGGTCATAGTTCTTTTCATATTATATAATTTCTATATTTTTCCAAAACTTGGAGGGAATAAAGCACAGCTACATCCATTTATTGTTTTGGTGGGGTTCTTGGGCGGAGCGTACATGTTTGGTGCATTGGGGATTCTGTACGGGCCTATAATTTTAGGATTATTAAAAGGCCTTACAGAGGGGATGTTCAAAGATTCAACAATGAAAAGAAAGTTTTTTAAATTATAACATGGCTTTCTTTATGTTGATTTATATGGACGATTCAATATTTTCAGAGACTGCAAAGAGAGTAAAAGCATCAGAGATAAGAGAAATCCTTAAGCTTACCCAAAAACCTGGGATAATCTCACTTGCAGGCGGTCTTCCAAATCCTCAAACGTTTCCGTTGGAAGAAATAAAAAAGATTGTAAATGACGTTTTAAACTCAAATAACAATGGCTTGCAGTATGGGCTTACAGAGGGTGACCCAGAGCTAAGACAATATATAGCTGGAATGATGGGTAAATATGGCATTGCCTGTACCCCAGACGATATTCTAATTACCAGCGGTTCACAACAAGGCCTTGATTTAATCTCTAAGATTCTAATAAATCCAGGAGATGTCGTTATAGTTGAGGCTCCAAGTTACCTTGGAGCGTTAAGTGCATTTAGATCATATCTCTGTGATTTCGTTGATGTTCCATCGGATGGTGAAGGGATAAGAACCGATTTATTAATCGAAACACTCGAGACCTTAAAAGAAGACGGAAAGAAACCAAAAATACTTTATTTAGTTCCAAACTTCCATAATCCCACAGGGATTACTACAAGTGAAAAGAGAAGAAAAGAAATAATTAAAATTGCTAATGATTATGATTTAGTGGTTGTTGAAGATAATCCCTATGGTGAACTTAGGTACGAAGGAGAACATCTAAAGGCCATAAAGTCTTATGATACTGAAGGGAGAGTCATTTATTTAGGAACGTACTCCAAGATACTCGCACCTGGATTTAGAATTGCATGGGCTTTGGGAACTGGGGAATTACTTAAAAAGATGATAATAGCAAAGCAAGCTGTAGATTTGCATACCAATACTTTTGGTCAGAGGATAGCAGCTATTTATTCTCAAAATTATTTGGACAAGCACCTAGTAAAGATACTGAATTTCTATAAAATCAAAAGAGATGTGATGTTATCCTCATTGGATGAATACATGCCAAATGAGTGTAAGTGGACTAGGCCTGAGGGAGGAATGTTCAATTGGATTGTGTTGCCTGAATATGTAGATACAAAAGAAATGTTTACCGATGCAATCAATTCAAATGTTGCTTATGTCATTGGAAGCGCTTTCTACATAGAAGATAACCTAGGAAGACACACAATGAGATTGAATTTCTCATTCCCGAAAGATGAGGAAATAAATCTAGGTGTCAAGAGACTTTCCGAAGTTATTAGGAGATGGCTTTAATGAAAACTCTCGTCGCTTTAATATCTACAGGGAAGGGAACATGGGGGCATGTAGGTAGACTAATTACTGAAGAATGGGATAAGATAATCCTTGTAACAAATGATTTTGGCAGAGAAAAGTTCAATCCGAGCAAAGATGTGGATTGGGTAGTGGTAAATCCTTCCATGCCGATTGAAAATATCAAAAATGCGATACGAGATAGACTTCCAAAAGATATTGGTGACGAAATTTATGTTAATCTAATTTCAGGTTCAGGAAAAGAGCATATGGCTTTGCTTTCTCTTTTAAAGGATATGAACAAAGACTATAAATTTATCTCCCTTACCATGGATGGAATTGGATATTTCTAAGGGTGAATTAATGAAATTGAATATACCTTACAAGAAAGATAAAGTTTTGATAGAGATACCTGACAAAAATCTTCTTGGAATTGTTGAACCAAAGGAAGTTAAAGGCTCAGCAAAAGAAAATGTATTAAAAAAGGCAATTGAAAATCCAACAAATAATTTACCTTTAAAGGATTTTTTAAAGAAACACAAAAGTATAATTTTCCTGATAAATGACGGTCAAAGACCCACACCGACCAAGAAAGTTTTGGATACTATATATCCTCTAATGAAGCCGTATATGGATAAAATAGAGTTTATGATAGCCACAGGATCCCATAGAGTTCCAACAGAAGAGGAATTCAATAATATTTTTGGGCCATATTACTCAGAATTTAAAAGTAAAATCACAGTTCATGATTCTAGAAAAGATGAACTTCTTCAATACATAGGTAAGACACAAAGAGGCACTGAACTCTATATCAATAAGAAAGTACTTGAAAATGAAGCAATAGTTACAATAGGATCTTCTGAGCCACATTATTTTGCAGGTTATACAGGTACAAGAAAATCATTCTTGCCCGGAGTATCATCGATAAAAACAATAACAGCAAATCACAAGCATGCTCTTTCTCCCAACTCTAAGACATTATCTCTAAAGGGGAATCCAGTCCATGACGATATGGAAGATGCAGTAAGAGAGATAATGAAAATAAAACCAAACGTTTTTGCAATAAATGTCGTGGCCGATGGAGAAGGCAATATATTTGATGCGCAAGCTGGAGAAATAATAGAAATATTATACGAATCAGCTAAAGCTGTTGACAAATTATTTTGCGTACCTGTGCCAGGAAAGGCAGACATAATTGTATCAGTAGCCCCATATCCGATGGATGTTAGTTTATATCAATCCCAAAAAGCAATAGAAAACACAAAACTTGCTTTGAAAGACGGTGGTATTCTAATACTAGTTTCTAGTTGCAGAGATGGAATTGGAGATAAGACCTTCTATGATCTACTTAAAGATAACGACACACCCGAAGAAGTAATAAAAGCAACTGAAAATAATTATATACTCGGATACCATAAAGCCGCTAAAATTGCAGAGCTTGCAACATGTGGAGAGATATGGGCGGTAACTGATCTTGAGGACAAAGTTTTGGAGCAAATTTTTATAGCCCCCCACAATTCTCTTCAAAATTCGATAGACAAGGCCTTGGCACAAAAAGGCAAAGATGCAAAAGTTTTAGTATTCCTAGATGGGAGTTCAACTGTTCCCTTGGTATAATTTTTATTTCTTTTATTAACTAAGATTTGGGAATAAATAGGTATAAATTTCGGAAAATTCTTTTATAAGTACTTCTAGAAATAGTTTTAGATAGTATACTCCAAAGATTATAAAATATCAAATATATTATTAAAAGAAAAACATATAAAATAAAGAGAATGAACTCACATGAATTTACATGGACAAAGACAAAAAAATACTCTTGTGGCTTATTGCAGGTTCAAGAGGCGGCGTGAATAGGGCATTAATCCTGAGATATATAATTTCTAGCCCTTCAAATGCCAATAGAATATCCATGGCCACAGGCATAGAATACAAAACTGTCCAGCATCATTTGGGTATATTAGAGAAAAATGGTCTTTTATCCGCAGTCGGAGATAAATATGGAAAGACATATTTTCCTTCAGAATTACTTGACAAAAATATTAATAGCTTTAATGAGATTTGTAAAGATATGGGGTTAGATGTTGATGAGTTTAAAAAATAATAAATACTTAGGATTATCAGGAATGGGATTTATTCCGAGAAGATTAGTTGAAAACGGTGTTTGCGAGTATCCAACATGTAGCATATGGGATAAAGGTTACATGTTTCAAATAAAATATGCCCTTTCCTTAGTTAACATTGGGCTAATATTGGCTGTTTTTGTTCTTTATGCAAATATCTACAGAAAAACAAAATCGCCATTTTCATTAGGATTGGCTATTTTCTCTTTGGCCTTTCTTTTTGATATCTTAACATCAAGCCCTTTATTGCATGCTATATGTGGCTTCAGATCAACAGGTCTCGGGCCATTCTTAATACTGCCTGACTTATTTACTACTATAGCTTTAGCTATACTTGTTTACCTTACAACAAAATAATTAACCTCACCCAAAACCTTTAAATGCTAGTTAGAGAGTTTTATAAAAACTGTATTAATATATTATTAGACTAATGGTGAATTTTAATGGATTTTCCAAAACCTTTAATTGTACAGGGAGACCGATCAATGTTCCTTGAGGTGGCCAATCCCTTGTACGAAGATGCTAGAGACGACATTTCAAGATTCTCAGAACTTGAGAAGAGCCCTGAACACATTCACACGTATAGGCTTTCTGATCTATCTCTTTGGAACGCTGCAGCCGCAGGGCTTACGAGTGAAGAAGTTATCAATATTCTTTTGAAATACTCAAGGTATGATATCCCTTCCAATGTTATAAGCGACATTAAGGACATAATGTCTAGATTTGGAAGGCTTTCTTTAAAAAAGATTAACGAGGATTTAGTTCTTTTTTCACAAGACGAGCTTCTTATTAAAGAAATTCAGAACAACGAGCGTATAAAAAAATACGTCCTTGATACTATAGATGATAATACCCTTAAGGTAGATCCCAATAGCAGAGGATTTTTGAAACAAGATTTAATTAAGATTGGGTGGCCTGCCCTTGATTTGGCAGGTTACGAAGATGGAGACTATTTGGAGATTAACCTCCTAGGTACTACAAAAAGTGGAGTCAATTTCCAATTAAGAAAATATCAGGAAGATGCCGTAAATGTTTTCTACAGGGGTGGCGGAGTAGAAGGAGGTAGCGGAACAATTGTCCTTCCTTGCGGGGCAGGTAAGACAGTAATTGGTATGGGCGTCATGGCGAAAGTAAAGACTAATACCTTAATTACTTGTCCAAATGTTATTGCTGTTAGGCAGTGGATTGATGAAATATTAGATAAAACTGATATCCCGCGAGAGAAGATAGGCGAATATACTGGCGAAGTAAAAGAAATAAGGGAGATAACGGTAACAACATACCAAATATTGACCTATAGAAGCAAGAAAGAAGATGAATTTACCCACTTCAATATATTTGACAAGAAGAATTGGGGCCTTATAATATATGATGAGGTTCATCTACTACCTGCGCCCGTATTCCAAGTTACAGCCCACATACAATCAAAGAGAAGACTTGGATTAACAGCTACTTTGGTAAGGGAAGACGGAAGGGAAAAAGATGTTTTCAGCCTTATTGGGCCAAAGAAATTTGACATGCCTTGGAAAAATCTTGAACAGCAGGGTTGGATAGCAGAAGCTATATGCTATGAAATTAGGGTGCATATGCCTGAAAAATCTAGAATAGTATATGCCACATCTGACGATAGAAACAAGTACAGGATAGCTGCAGAAAATCCCTTCAAATATGAAATTTTAAAGAAAATAATTGAGCATCACAAAAATGATAGAATTCTTATTATTGGTATGTACATAGAACAACTTGAAAAAATTGCAGAATCTCTTAAAGCCCCACTAATAACTGGTAAAATTCCAAACAAAGAGAGGGAAAGAATATACTCTGATTTTAGAAAAGGTAAGATTAGTATTCTTGTTGTGTCTAAAGTGGCAAATTTTGCCATAGACTTGCCAGATGCAAATGTGGCTATCCAAGTTTCAGGTACTTTTGGGTCGCGACAAGAAGAAGCCCAGAGATTAGGGAGGATATTAAGGCCAAAGAAAGATGGATCATCTGCAAAGTTTTATTCAATTGTCACTAAAGATACCAGAGATCAAGAATACTCTGCAAATAGACAAATATTTTTAACAGAGCAAGGATACAAATATGTTATAGTTGATGACCATAATATAGACTGTATATTAAAAAAGTGATAACATGATTGAAGGAACAATTGATGCTGGAGCATGTGGATTTGTTAATAAAGTCAAGGTAAAAAGAAAAGGGCTAGGATTTAAAGTCGAAATAGTAACTAACTGCAAATTAGTTGAAAAATATGCTGAAGATATAGAAACTTTGGATAAAGACGTAGTTTTCAAAAAGATGCCAATAAATCCTGTCTATCAAAAAGCAGACATACTACATGCAGTATGCCCTGTACCATGTGGGATTTTAAAAGCTTGTGAAGCGGAAGCAGGTTATGCAATAAAGAAGAGTGTAAAAATTGATTTAGAAGAAAAAGAAGAATAAAAATAAAAATTTATTTAGCTTAATCCTATTTTAAAACCGCCTCCACCTGCACCGCCACCTGAGGGCATGAACGGTACAAGCCATTGGGCAAGAGCTTGTGCACATCTTGTTTGTAGCAATACTTTTCCAGTACCAGAAACATTTGCAATAAGACCTTCACCGCTTAGGATTGTAGACTTCCAACCCCCGATCTTTTCGATATTATAAGTAATACCGCTAGAAAATGCTACAAGGTGACCAGTATCGACTTTGAATGATTCCCCCTTTAGCTCTTTTTCTATTATTGATCCATAATTTGAGATAAATAGGTCTCCAACACCATCAGCTTTTAGGAAGAATAAACCCTCTCCAGATACCAATCCTTTTAGTCCTTGGAATTTGGTATCAATAGTTATCTCTGGTGAGCAGCACATATAGGCTCCTCCTTGCAAGAACCATGTATCGCCTTTCATTTTTATATGCGTTATATCCCCTGGATATCCCGGAGCAAAGCTAATAGTCCCTGGGCCGTTGCTTGTGAATGTATTCATAAATAAAGATTCCCCACCAAGAACGCCTCTCTTTAAGGCCCCACCAAGTCCGCCTTTCATTTCAGTTTTTATGCTGACATTAGAGGACATTGTTACCATTGCACCTGCTTCTGCTACTATTGATTGTCCACTACTCATATTAATATTTAAAATACTAAAAACAGGTCTATCTTTAATTTCAAATTTATATCCCTGACCTCCACCTGAAAATCCGGGATTTGCTTGTCCTCCGGCACCTAATTTAGCACCACAACCGGTACAGAATTGACTGCCATCGGGATTCTGCGAACCACAACTTGCACAAAATGTCATTGAAATCACCACTCAATCTGAGTTTCTTTGGATTTAAATAGTTTTTGAAATGTTAATTATATGGGTGATATTTTATTGATATATGCAGATTCTAGCTAAGAAATATAATATTCTATTAATATACCAAGAATAATTTATTTATGATAATTAAGAAAATTCAAAACATTTAAAAAGATTGCAGCATGATTTATTTATAGATTGCCTATGATCAAAGTAAAACTATATGCAGAATATCGGGATATGTTAGGAAAAAACGAGATAGATGTACCATGCGATCAAATGACCTTCAAAGAAATCATTGAATACATTTCAAATAAGTATGACAAAGAATTTGTAAATGCAGCTATCCAGAATGGAAAAATCAATGAATATATGCTTGTAATGGTCGACGATAGAATGCTTACATCAATAGATGACACAGTTAAAAGCGGTGAAACCCTAAAAATACTTGCTACAGCGCATGGAGGGTAAGATATTATTTTTTGCCTTATTATAGTAAAATAAGGGATAATCAAGGATTAGGAATTGTTATATATTATTTTAGTGCTCTGTTATCGAATTAGAGCTCTAATTAAGCTTATTTTTTTCGTCTGTGAAACAATTATACCCGAAACTTTAAAATATATATCAAAGTATTGAAGTTCGATAAAGATGAAAGTATGGATTGACATATCAAATACGCCACACGTAAACTTCTTTAAAGGCATTATAAAGAATTTTGAATCAAGAGGTCATGAAACTTTTGTCACTTCTAGAGACTTTGATGGACTTTCAGCTTTATTAGATTTACACGGAATAAAGCACACCGTAGTAGGTAGACATGGTGGTTTCTGTAAAAAATCAAAGCTAATTGAAAGTTCAAAAAGAATTCTTGAACTTTCCGAGTTAATTAGCAGTGAAGACATTGATTTGGCCCTATACAAGCATTCAGTTGAAGGTGCCAGAGTATCGTATGGACTTGGGATCCCATCAATCTGTATACTAGATAATGAAACTGCAACTGTCCAAAACAAACTCATGCTGCCTTTATCCTCAAAAGTAATTGCCCCAGATGCAATAGCTCTCGAAGAAATAACGAGATACGGGGTTCATGAAAGTCAAGTAATCCGTTTTAATGGTTTTTGTGAAATTGCAAATGTTAATGATTTTAAATATGATGATTCTTTTATTTCTCAGTTGGGCCTTTCTGAGGACAAATTTACAATTGTCATGAGGCCAGAGCCTGTGAAGGCAAATTACTACAATGGGAACAAAGACAAAACTATAATTAAGGCAATACTTGAAAAAACAAAATGCCTAAAGGATTATCAGTTTGTAGTATTCCCAAGATTTGAAGAACAGAAATCTGTTTTTAACTATGATAACGTAATTGTTCCAGAAGAGCCTGTCGATGCTCTTAGCCTTATGAGTTATTCTGACCTTGTCATAAGTGCAGGAGGGAGCATGAACAGGGAAGCAGTTGCCCTTAATACGCCAGCTCTAACTACATACCCAGAAAAACTCTTGGCAGTTACAAAGAAGATGATAGAGCAAGGACTTAAAATTCATCTTTTGGATCCAGAGAAGATAACTAAATTTATAGAGAAGGATGACAATTTAGACGTTTATCACGATAACAATAAGAAGATACTCTCAAAACTTGAAAATCCAGTAGATGTTATTTCAAGAGAAATTAAAACTCTTGGCATCTAATGATTTGAGTTTGAATCTTTTCTGATATTTCCCCTGTAATAGGATGCAAATATTCCTACAAATGATAAACCTGCAAATATGCTAAACGCAATTTTTACTGCTGATAAAAAAACATAATAATATTCGGGCGTTATTTCAACCCTCCCTATTATCAAAGCAAACACGACCATTGCAACGGCCATGCTCATCATTTGCCCAATTAGTCTCATTGTTCCGACCATAGCAGAAGCTATTCCATAAAATTTTTTCTCAACGGAACTCATTATGGAGTTCATATTGGGAGACGAGAAAAGCGCATAGCCAAACCCCACCAGTATCGAATTTAATACAATAAATAATATGCTTGTATCTTGTTCTAGAAATGAAAATATCAATAATCCTAAGAAAGTAATACTCATCCCGGTAGTTGCAATTATTCTAGGCTCAATTCTATCTGAGAGCTTGCCAGCAGAAGGGGAAAAAATAGCCATAACTAAAGGCTGAGAAAGTAGGATTAATCCTGCTTTTTGCGGCCCAAGGTCTTTAACATATTGCAAATACAAACTCAACAGGAAAGTGATTCCAAAAGTTGCACTGTAATGTATCAGGGCAGCTAAATTAGAAAATGTGAAGCCCCTATTGTTTCTAAAAATTCTCACGTTTAGCATCGGGCTATCGAATTTAACTTCCCAGTAGACAAATATTAAGATTAATGCAATTCCAAATAAAATGAAACCAGCGCCTTTAACTGAAGGAAGGAGGGAAAATCCATAGATTGCCATACTAAAGCTCAAAGCATATATTATCGTACCGACATAATCCATTTTTTCATTTTTTGCTTCCGCCCATTCCCCCTTGATTAAAATAGTTATGAAAGCACTAACTATCCCCATTAAGACACTTGCGATGAATATGCTTCTCCATCCAAAGTTTTCAGTTAGGATTCCTCCGATAAAAGGCCCCATTGAGAGCCCCAAATAAACAGCAGCCACAGTGTATCCTATCGCCTTACCCCTCTCTTGGATGGGGAAGGCAGAAGTAACTATAGCAACACTTGTGCTGAAGACCATCCCAATCCCTATACCTTTTAGAACTCTTGAAAAGATTAATATAGTGATAGAATTAGACATGGCAGAAATTAAAGATGCAATTGTAAATATTATAATTCCATAGGTGAATATTTTCTTTCTACCATATAGGTCTGCCAATCTCCCAGAAGGGAGAAGTGAAATTGCAGCTGCAAGCAAATAAGATGTTGAAATCCAGCTTAATATTACTGCATCGATATTGAATTCACTTCCAATTCTTGGGAGAGCAATATTAATTGAAGAGCCCATAAACGCCGTTAAGAAAGAAGCTAAGGATGCAACAATTAGAATATACATCTTATTGTGGTCTTTTTCCATCAAATTCCTCTGTAAATTATATATTTCCGTATTAGTCGATTACAATTTAAATTTATCTAAATAAGAAATGTTTTGTATAGCACAAGAGAGGTAAATAATAATCCGCCGAGAGTTGTATTGATGTATGGAAGATACCAGTACAATTTTTCTACCTTTAGCTCCTTTCTGAGGAGCAATAATAATGGAAATATTGGGTATATCAAGACGAGGTAACTTAAGGGATTAAAATCTGCTGAAACTAGCACTATTCCGGATAAAATACCCCAGAAAATGAGGCATAACAGTAGGGATAACCTTTTTCCAATAAAGACCGGAGTTGTCGTGATCTCGGCCTCTTTATCATACTGAATATCTGGTATCGCAGAAAATATATGCATTGCGGCTATATGGAAAAAAGCTCCTAACAAAAATATTAATGGAGGTAATGTTTTACTAATCATGTAATAGCTAAAGATTCCAGGCATTACGTATAGATAGTTTGAAGAGAAATCAAGGAATGGAACCTGCTTAAATCTTAGGGGTTTTGCACTATAGAAATAGGATAAAAACAAAAATATCAAGAAAATAAGCCGCTCTATATTGTCCTGAAATACCATTAAAATTAAGCTTATTATCCCGACAAAATATAATGTTCTAAGTAGGCTTTTTCTTTCTTTGTCTTCTACCCTATATTCTTTTTCTTCTTTCTTAGGATTGTTTTTGTCAGTTTCTTTGTCCCAGTAATCATTAACTCCATAAATGAAGATATTTGCTAGAAGAAAAAAATATACTAAATATACATAATAATCGAGTTTGAAAAAATCAAAAATACTGTTAAATCCAAGGGCGTAGCCTACAACGTAAGTTCCGCCAGTATATATCCAGAATCTAAATCTTGAAATTTTATAAATTAATTTCAATGGATTTGTCAAAATTATCGCCCCTATTCGGAGAGATAATTAATGGTTAATCTTAGGTCTTTGATCTGGTCGCTTTCTCTTAAAAGAATTGAATTGTAAGCTATAGTTGATACTATTCTTGGAACTGAGGGTTTTATTTTTTTCTTATAGACAATAAAAGGATCTTTGCTTATTGTTCTGCCTGTCCAGTTGTACATGTCAGATGCAGTTTTTATCGGTATTAAGTATCTCTTTGGAATATATGGGAATCCCTCTTCAGCCTTCTTTTGCCAATCGAAGTAAGTATCTAATTGTTTTTGGATAAATCCCTTGAATTGATCGGGTCTTGCTTTTGTGTCCTTTAACTCCAAGCTTGGCAGTCTGAATTCTTCTAGATCTTCCTGTGAGAAATAAATTCTTCCCAATAGCAAATCTTCAGATATGTCCCTTATGAAATTGATAAATTGCATTGCCCTACCTAAGTGCCTTGCGGCAGTGAAAGAATATTCGTGTAAATCCAGGATTCTTGCCATAAATAGACCTATGACTTCAGAAGACCCATGAAGATAAACTTTAAGTTCGTCTAGATTATTATAGGTAGATCTAGTGATATCCATTTCCATAGATTCCAAGAAAGCATCCGCCCATTTTGATTCAAAGTTCTTTCTTCTTGAAACTTCAACAAAAGAGTCAATAACTATGTCTCCAGTAATGTCTCCTTTTTGAGCTTCGTGATATCTATCTTTGAATTCATAAAATTCTTCTGTTTGTTGAGGTATAGAATCTACTAAATCATCGGCCTTTCTCACAAAACTGTACAATTTAAATACATCTTCTTTGGCCCTTTCTGGGAAGAATATAGTACTATAAAAATACGTTTTACTACCGCCTTTGAATATCGAATAAAGTGTTTTATCTACCATAATCCTTCACATTATTTATATTCTTTAATTATCTCATCTGCCACTATTTGTGATGATATCAAGGTCATTGGGACTCCTATCCCTGGGTGTGTATAATGCCCAGTGTAGTACAGGTTTTTTACTTTCTTGCTTTTGTGAGAGGGTCTGAATAATGCTGTTTGCATCATTGTGTGGGATAAGCCTAGAGCGGTACCTTTGTATGCATTGTATCTCTCTTTGAAATCCGTCAGTGCAAATATTTTCTTAACAACAATGTGGTCTCTGATATTCTGACCTATTGTATTCTCAAGATTATCCATTATTTTGTTGTAGAATTGCTCTCTCATTTCTGGAGTATCCTTTAAGCCAGGCGCAAGAGGAACCAAGATAAACAGGGTATCTTTTCCTTTTGGAGCTGCAGTTGAATCTGTTTTAGAGGGCACATTTACGTAGTAAGAAGGATTTTCAGGCCATGCTGCTTTCTTAGGATCAAATAGTGTATCAAAACCTTTTGACCAGTCTTTATCTAAGAAAAGTGTATGGTGGGAAAGTTCATCAAATTTCTTATCTACTCCAACATAAGCAACTAGTGCAGATGGTGCCATGACTCTTTTATCCCAGTATTGTTCTGAATAAGTATTGTAATTTTTATCAATTAAATCAAGTTCTGCATGGACATAATCTGCATTTACAATTACTAAATCGGCATTGTAAGAGTTCTTATTAGTTATAACTCGTGTAGCCTTTTTGTCTTCAATTTCTATCTTTACAACTGGCTCATCAAAATGAAACTTTACACCATATGACATTGCAAGCCTGTAAACTGAATCTGCTACTTTCCTCATACCTCCATCTGGGTACCAAACTCCAAGAGTAAGGTCAATGTGGGACATGATGTGGTAGAAAGAAGGCGTATTATGCGGGGAGCTACCAAGAAATCCTATTGAGTATTCAACTATTTTTTTCGCTTCATCGCTCTCAAAGTGTTTACTCACAAATTTATCAAGATTATCAAGAAGATTAAGTTTAATTCCCTGGGCCATTAATTTTCGATCCATGAAATCAAATATGGTACGATAATCTCTGTACATTAGTTCCTTTATCGAGACATCATACATCTTTCCTGCAGATTCTAAATATTTTTGTAATTTTTTGCCACCGTCTTTTTCAAAGGTATCAAACAAAGCAAAATTCTTTTTCAGATCAGCTGAGATATCGATTACTTTCTCCCCTCCAAAGTAGATTCTATAAGAGGGGTCTAGTTTTTTAAGTTCGAAGAAATCTTCTGGTTTCTTATCAAACTGGGCGTAGAAATTTTCAAATACATCTGGCATAAGATACCAGGAAGGGCCCATATCAAAATTAAATTTCTTTTCACTGTAAACACTTGCCCTTCCACCAGGATGGTCATTTTTTTCTAGAACTGTCACATCAAATCCATTTTTTGCTAGCAATGCGGCCGCAGAAAGACCGCCAAAACCGGTACCAACGATTATTACTCTCATAGTATCCCCGTTATAAATAATTCTTATACTATTTATTCCTATCTTATTAATTAACTCATTCCTATTTATTAAAAGAATATCTATTATTAAATAAAAAATATTATTATATAAGCCTATTTTTTATAGATATGTTATTTTTTTTGAATAGTAATTAAACTTGAGAAACTTGTTTAGTAACAATAATAATATTAACTAAACTTTAACGAATTACATCTTACCATTTTTATTAAATATATATAATAATGGTATAATTTAAATATTCAAATGTGCCATTATATATTAAAGAGGTTTTCAAATGGAACTAAAATTCGAACATGTCAAAGGCGAAAAGAAAGGGGATGTAAAGCTATATGCACTTAGCACCTGTGGCTGGTGTGGTAAAACAAAAGAGTTGTTAATGCAAATGGGTGTTGACTTTAATTTTATCTATGTTGACCTATTGGATGGAGATGCCAAACAATACGCTATCGATGAAGTAAAAAAATTTAACAAGAACTGCTCCTTTCCAACTATAGTAATTAACAACGATAAAACTATTGTTGGATTCAAAGAGGCAGAAATAAAGGAGGCCCTATCTTAATGTACGAAGATATGCCTGAAGACAGGATCAACAAGTTTTACGAAAAACTAAAGAAAGACACCGAAGCTGGTGGCTATCACCTAAATCCAAATATCGATTTCACAAAAAAACTTGTCAGAGGGCTCATAGTAAACGAGGATAGATACGGTTACCAAGCATGTCCCTGCAGAATCTCTAGTGGGATAAAGCAGGAAGACCTAGATATAATATGTCCGTGCGATTACAGAGACCCAGACCTGGATGAGCATGGCACATGTTACTGTGCGCTTTATGTTTCGCAGGAAATTATGGATGGTAAGAAAGATATAAGTTCCATTCCTGAAAGAAGACCTCCAGAAGAAGAAAGAAAAAAACAAAAAGAAAGTAAGCTAGAAAATATTAGTTCTTTGAAGTATCCTGTTTGGCGATGCAAAGTGTGCGGCTACCTATGCGCAAGAGAAGGGCCACCTGAAATATGCCCTATATGCAAAGCAAAAAAGGATAGATTTGAAAGATTCTTATAATCTATTCTTTTGATTTTAAAAGATAATAGCCAACGTATAGGAGTATCCCATTTAGGATAATCGAATATATCATCATCCCAAGTACATATAGTCTAAGTGTTCCAACAAAACTAAGTATACTTTCTTTTACAGTATCATATTCTGATAGAGATGATTTTATTTCTGAAAAACTACTTTTTGCAGATTCAAGATTTAATTTTAGATCTTCTAGGTTTGATACGATGCCTTCAAATCTATCTATATCTTCATTTAATCCAGAAACTAAGCCACCAAGGCCTATAGAATTTAAAGTGGTGACAAAGGATCTCATGTTGGCCAATTTTTGCATGTATTCTATTGTATCAATATCCTTTAGATATAGATTGAACTCATCTAGATTTTCGTCAAAATTATCGGCAAGATTTTTGATAAGGTCTATTTTATCAAAAAGCGGCAAAAAGTTCTCGTAGGTATTGTTAATTTTTATCAATGTAAAGGAAGATATTGAAATAGTAAATATTAGGCCGATTATTGAAATTACAATTAGTATTTTTCCAAACATTTCTTTATCCATCTATACACCTCAATACATCATTTATGCCGGCATCTGTTTTAACAGAGACTGGTGAAAAATGGGTCGGTGATGCATCAAATCCTAGTTCTTTTAACTTTTTAATCATTTCCTCTGTCTTTGGTATTTTTGTCTTATAGATATGGGAAATCTCATGGATATCATAGAATAGTGGTATATCGATTTCACTTTCAACTACCCTCAATAGTTCTAGCGGTTTATCTTGAAGAAATTCTGAGGACTCGTATTCTTTTACACACTCACTAACAAATCTAGTGTCTTTTATGTTTGAGATCCATAAGGGATGGGAAAACGATACCTTTTCTCCGCAGTTTGGGCAAATGGGATTGAAAGTATCTGTAGCTGCTCTAAACCCACATTTACAGTTCAGTGCAAATCCTAGGTTATCTAGCGTTTTATTAGTTCTTTCTTTCCCATATTTCACTTCAAAATATGCCCTGATAAAATGCTCTTTCGTATAGGATAATAATGGCCTTACAGCTAGATTGTATTTTGCTGCATTTCTGGCAACTTTTCCTATGAGGATTCTGACGGCTAGTTCATGCGTGAAGCTGCATTTTAGGGGCTTTGAATCATATTTTCTTTTGCATGATGATACGTGGGCACCTGTCAGTGCCGAGGTATCTGTTGCAGTCAAGAATAGATAAGAATCATTTTTTAAGACTCTGAAAGCACCGTCTAGAAATCTCACAGGCGAGCCAAAAGGGTCGATATCAACAACTTCATACTTCCCGTAAACATGGTTGAAGTCAGATTTTGTAACTGTAGCTGTGAGAGAATTAAAGTTAAGATTTTTTTCAATAAGCCTTACAGCCGCGGGGTTGTGATCATTGAAATAGACATCAACACCTGATTCTAAGATATATCTGATGCCTCTTATGCCGGAGCCTGAAAGCCCGTCAAGAACTTTTCCAGACTCTTTTAGTTTTATGGCCTTCATCACCGATACTGATATATCTCTTGAAAAAGCCATTTTAGGATTATAAAAAACAGGAGTCTTTGCAGTGACCTTTTCAAATTTTGGGACTTCTATTTTTGCCCTACCCTCGGTGAATTCGCATAACTCCATTAATTATAAATTAATATAGTTTCATTTATAAACTTTAATCAGTTTTTTGATTTATGAATTTTAATACGGTGCCTGTGAGAATAAGTTTGGAATATATTGAGAAATAGTATTAATAAATCCGAACTTTTAAAAATACAAATGAAAAGCTATTGATACCATGCCTCTAGAATCAAATAATAATGGGAAAAGATGCAAAAGAATTGGTATTGTTTGTTGTGAAGTATTTGAAGATGAACTTCTATTTGTTATAAAAGAGCATCCAGAAATAGGCAAGATAATTATTGTAAATACAGAATCCTCAAAGTATTTTGAGGATATTATACGAAGTAATTTTCCTTATGAAAAAATAAAAATAGCTAGGGAATTATTTGCTCCACGGTATCTCAAAAGAGAAGAAGAACTAGAAATCATAGTATATATTTTGCCGCTATTTCTTCATTATAGCCCAAGAGAACTAAAAGAAGAAGTCTTGAATGCCTGCATAGAGCTACAGAAACATTCAGACTACCTTTTGATTTATTACGGATTATGCGGCAATTCATTGAACAATCTAGAGGGTATGTTGAGAGATAATCATGTTAAATTACCTTTTGGCATTCTAAAGGATGAAAATAAAGAAATAGTTGATGACTGCGTATGCGCTCTTTTAGGAAGTAAAGCAAATTATATGGAGATACTAACTAAAGAGCCAGGTACATTTTTTTTAACTCCGGGATATGCTAGCCATTGGGGCCTTTTTAGTAAAAAAAAGATTGAGACTATAGGTGAAAATCGTCTGAAAGAAATTGGAGATCAATTGGGAATTGAAAATTTTGATGCTGCAGAGATGACAAAATATTTACTAAGGGAAGCAGATTACAAGCAGATTGTTGCATTAGAATATGTTTGTTCTAATTGTACAGCATATAAAAATAAATGCGAGACAATATCATCCGAGATTGATCTAGATCTTTCTTATAGAAAAGGCACTATTAGATTATTGCACGATACTCTTGAAAAAGCCATTTTAGGATTATAAAATACAGGAGTCTTTGCAGTGACCTTTTCAAATTTTGGGACTTCTATTTTTGCCCTGCCCTCTGTGAATTCGCATAACTCCATTAATTATAACTTAATATAGTTTCATTTATAAACTTTAATCAGTTTTTTGATTTATGAATTTTAATACGGCGCCCGTGAAAATAAGTGAAATATCACCTGACATGGAGGGCCAAACTGTTTCAGTAGAGGGGAAGATTACTGACATCTATAAGACAAGCGGACCTCTAGTCTTTAGGATATTTGACGGCAGTGAAATAAGGGCAGTTGTCTTTAATCCAATCGAAGATTTCTATTCATTAAAGCTCGGGGATTTTATCAGATTCTATGGAACACTATCAGTTAGAAGAGAAAACGTTGAGCTTCAGATAAGTAGATTTGAAAGGCTAAATGAAGAGGAATTGACTATAGTTAAGCAGAGTATTGAATCTATGTTTTTGGATAAGATCAAGCGGGACGCCCCAGACTTTCTTGTAAATTCTGAAGTCTATAAAAAAATGGAAGACGAGTTCTTGCTTGCAATGTCTTCTATAAAGAAAGCAGTTTTACAGGAAAGAATGATTATCATAAGGCATCACAATGATTGTGACGGCATCACAGCTGGAGTTTCTTTAGAGAAGGCAATTAGCTCATATGCTGACAAGGAAAAAAAGAAGGATTGCAGGATATTTAGAAAGCCATGTGCAGCACCTTACTATGACCTTGAAGATGCTTTGAAAGATATTGACCTTTACTTTTCTTTCTCTAAGAAAAAACCACTTCTTATTATTGCAGACAACGGCAGCACTGATAGCGATTTACAGGGTATTCTTAGGGCCAAAGTATATGATTTTGAGATTGGAGTAATAGACCACCACCCACCTACAAAAAAAGACAATGGCGAGTATCTTATTGACGAGTATGTTTCATTTCATATAAATCCACACATCTATTCTGGTGATTCAAATCTATGTACCGGGATGTTAGCTCATGAATTATCAAGGATGATCGATGCTGAGGTAGATAGTTACGCCATACACTTGCCAGCGCTTGCTGGAATTGGGGATAAATCAAAAGGCAGTGAAATGGATCAGTATCTTGAGATCTCTCCTTTCAAGAGAGATGAGCTTGAAAAGATTAAATTGGCACTGGACCACGAATCCTATTATCTAAGAAGATTTAGCATAAATAACTATATTGATGACATAATAATGCTCGGGGATAAAGAGCGAGGAAATAAGCTTATCAGTTATGTTTTTGAAGAAATAGAAAAAAAGAGAAGCTCACAGTGGAATTTGATAAAACAGCATCTTGATATCAAAAATCTTGCCGATAATTTTGATCTTATTACAATTGATCTAGAAAAATTTATCTTTAGGGGGGAGTTTCCTTCTCCCGGTAGAACACTCGGGTTTATCCACAATAAATATATCTGGGATAATGAAATCAATGAAGATGAAAGAGCTATAATTAGTCTAGGTATAGCAGAAGATTATATTGTATTTCGGGCAACAAATAAGGCAAAAGCAATTGGATTTGATCTTAACGATATAATAAAACAGTTGAAAGATCAATACTTAGAGGAAGTCCAAGGTGGCGGGCATCCTGGAGCAGGCACTATTAGATTTGTTCCGTTCTTGAAAGATGAAGTTAAAAGAACAAGTTTGGAGCATATTGAGAAGATTGTGGGGAAGAATTAATTTAATAATTTTAGAATAATTATTAACTTTCGGCATGACTAAATTTGGATTTATTATTACTTTTCTAGCGATTATATCGTATTTCGTTCATTAAAAAGTATAAATAGGGGTTTATGTATAAGTTTTCAGATTGAGAGTGCCATAATCTTGATTTGAATAATAATTGAGTTAGATGTAAATCAAGAAAGTTTTACACATACTTTAATATAGAAAAATATTATTTTTCCCTATTTTCCCTATTTTTTTCCATATCTTTATAAATGTATGAATGATATAAGTAAATGAATAGGATTTATAGTGATTTAATTGAGATTTAAATTGACCTTCTCAACAAAAGATGGTGTAATACCTTACAATTACAACTATTATATTGGTTCTTTTATCTACTCATCAATAGAAAAAGCCGATACTAATATTTCTGAAAATCTACACTATTCAAACGATATTAAATTATTTACATTCTCAGATTTAAAGGGAGTTATCCCTATGGGCGAAAAGGGGCTTCTGATAAAAGACAGATGTTTCTTTTATTTTTCATCGCCAAGAAAAGATATTTCTGTCCCTTTTGTTGAAGGTTTATTTAAAAGTTCTTCATTTCATATTGCTGGTGTACCTCTTAACCTAGAATCAGTTGAGGTAATGAAAGATATAGAAGTTTCTGATTCTATACGATTTAGAACAATATCCCCTATATGTATCACTACAAAAATAAACATGAATGATAAACTCAAGATTTGGGATCTTTCTCCAAATGATATAAAATTCTATAAGAATCTAGAAAAAAATTTGATAAAAAAATATTCGATTTATTATGGTAAGGATCTCGAGAATTCTAAATTGAATATTGAAGTGTCTAGTATATTGAGAAGCACTAAAAGAAAAATAAAGAATACTTTCCATACAGCACATTATATTGAATTTAAAGCATATGGAAATCCCGATTTATTAAAACTAGGATATGATTCAGGATTTGGAGAAAAAAATTCGATGGGATTTGGGATGGTTGAGATCATTGATAACGGTGATAATAAGTGAAAGTTGAATTTGATTGGGTTGGGCATCCTTTTGTTGACGCTGGATTAACTGCCTTGTTATTACTATCCAGAAAAGAAACACCAATAGAACTCGAAGATAATGATATAGAAAAAGCCATGAATTTCTTATCTAAAATTTACTGTAACGACTCCTGGAGATCCTACTTATCTGGGCAACTTTTTCCTAATAGCGGAGTATTAATTACCAATCCAAGCATGTATAAAAACAGAACACCAGAGAATCTATATAATAATCTTGAGACTATCTATAATCTAATTCCCTCTTTAGATACAGGTGAAGAAAAATGTGTGATTTGTGGCAGAAGAGAAAGATTAAAAATTTTAGATAGTATAGGAAAATCAAAAATTATTGGGAGACATATATTCCCCCTTGTAGGAACTGGGGATATGTTGAATTTTTTCCCTTCTGCAAACAGTGAAGGAATTGATATTTGTGCAAGTTGTATATTTTTGACCCAACTCATGCCTTTAGCTACTTATAAACTTGGAAATGTGATGTTGTTTCATTGTTATCCATATAAATATAATTTAGAACTTTCAAAAGAAGCCGTAGACACAGCAAGAAAAAGCAGTTTATTTTCTGATGGTAGAACTTTTAGATACCCCTACAACTTTTTCTTCAGAAAAATATCTGAAATCTCAAGAGAGCTAAAATCTGGATGGAAAAATGTTTCTGTGACAATGTACCATTTCAATAATTTTAATCAGAAACAGAGTATAGAAATTACGTATTTCCCAAGTATTGTATTAGAATTTGTAAGTGAAACAGAATCTATAGATTCAAGAGGGTGGAAAAACATAGTGAGAACCGGTTGGTCTGATAAAAAATTAAGCTTTGAAGATTTAGAAAAAAAGAAACCAAATATAGTTTATAATAAACTAATAAAAGGGGAAAGCATAATCCAATATTTTTATGATTCCCATAATAAGAAAGTAAATACAAAATGGGAACTTGCAGAAAATTATGTTATCAAGGTGTTAGGGATGAAAGAAGGAACTTTAGATTTTATTAAGGAGTTATCTGATCGGATACTCGAAACAATAGAAAAAGAAGAAGATAATAGACTTAAGAAAATAATTAGAAATCTTGAAAGAGCCGATAAACTATACCAGTTCCAAGAGTTTTTTATCATCGTAGAAAGGCTTAGGCTAAGATTCGAAATACCAAATCCATTACTCACATTCGATGAAGTTTCAAGTATCCTCTTAGGATATGGTGAAGATTTTAATGTTTCCTGGAGAACTGTAAAAAATTTGATCTTGTTCAGATTATATGAAAGATTGCATAATCGTTTAATTTCAATAAAAGAAGGCGAAAATGAAATAGAAGGAGAGGTGGAATTATGAGTTTTGTATCCGGTATGGTTTTGATCGATGCCCCACATTCTGCTTTGAATATGGCAGGATTGGATAAAGGCTTAGAACAAAATAAAGTTGTTGTAAAGAAATTCAAAAAAGGCAGGAATGAGTACCCATACGTTTCTGCCCAATCTTGGAGATTTTGGTGGAGGACGACTCTACAAGAACACTTTGATTGGAAATTATCAGGTTTGACAAAAATTGAAGGTAGAAGTCAAGCTATTACTGAAACAAATCCTATTGACTACCCAGATGATGATATTTTTGGGTATATGAAAGCTCAAAAGGATAATCAAACTGTTACAAGGATATCCCCCTTAAAAACAACACCTTTGGTATCAATATTGCCTGCCTATAATTCTGTTGTATCTGATTTTGGTGTTTTCTCTAGACATGAAGGAAACCCCGTTCCATATGAGCAACAGTTTTATTCGACTGTATTAAAAGGGGCTTTCTCTTTGGATCTTAACTCTTTAGGTAAATTTACTCTGATGGATAGAGCAGGATACAAAAACATAGCAACAGTCGGGAAAAATGAGAATGACGAGGGATATAAAAAACTACTTGAAAAAGCTAAAGAAAATGGAGTAAAAATCGAAGATAACTATTGGACTTTGCCAAATGAGCTAAGAAAAACAAGAGCCGTAGAAACTTTAAAAGCTTTAAAATATCTTAACGGCGGAGCAAAACAAACTTTATTCTTGACCGATGTAGTTCCTAAATTTATAATTTTGGGAATCTTTGAGGGGGGTATAAATCCATTCATTACCGACATACTCTTTGAAGAAAAAGGAGAAATAAGATTGTCTAAAGAAACTCTTGTTTCTAGAATAGTTCAATATGAGGATATTTTAAAGCCGAAAAAGATAATAATTGGAAAAGATAAAGGATTTTTCCCGAACTGGGAACAAGAGTTAATGAAATTGAATGAAGAGTATAATCTTGACAAGAGTGGGCTAAATATTGTCTATTTTAATAATATAGGAGATGCTATTGAGTCTTGTACAAACGAGGTAGAAAAATATTATGGAAGTTCTTAGAGTTAAACTAAGAAGTCTTACTTCAACGTTTAGGTATCACACATTCCAATCAGGGCAACAACCAACTCTACCTATGCCACCGATTTCAACTTTAGTAGGATTACTTTCGGCTGCAAAAGGAGATATTGTCTCAATAGACCAGATTGATTTTTTAGGCTACATATTTTTTACTAAAGGCAATGGAACTGATTTAGAGAAAACTTATTATTTAGGTGGGGATAAACAAGATATATTAAAAAAAGATTTCTTAGTTGACAACACTCTATACTTATACCTTCCATTATCCTGGGAAAATTATTTGAAAAATCCAAGGTATCAACTGCTTTTAGGTAGATCATCAGATTTAGCATATATCGATGAAATAAAAAAAGTCAATCTTGATAAAAAAAGCAACGTTCAAATAAGCAATACGATTGTTCCGTTAGGAACTATTAATGCTTTTGGAACACTTCAACCAATGCCGATTGAATTTAACTATTCACAAACTCCAAGAAGAGTAAAAAAACTCAAGCCATTTATTTTGGTAAGTCAAAGCTTTAACTATCCAAATGAAGCCTTTTACGATCCAGAACTAGATATGGGCGTATGGATTTATGAAAAAGAATATCTTAGCTAAGTTCAATCCTAACGAAACTATAGAAGAACATATACAAAACGCCTTAAGTGTTTATGAGAGTATAAAAGAATCTTTCACTTGGATACCAGCGATAACAAAAGTTGATGATTTTTGGGCACATTTATTTTATGCAATAGTCTTACACGACATAGGGAAATCTGCAGCAGGATTTCAAAAAGATCCGCTAACTTGGGGGTATAGGCATGAGATACTTTCTGTTCCGTTTACTCAATTTTTATCGTGCCCCGATTTTGTTAAGAATTCTATAGCAATGTCTATTCTCACACATCATAAATACTTGGACAAAATATCACTTAAATTGCCTCCCGATTATAAATTACCTGTAAAATCGGAGTATGAAATAAAATTAGGAGAGCTATTAGAAAACATAGATTATGTCAAGGATTATCTCAAAATTATCAAAACTTGGGAGTCTGATTACAAGATAGGAGAGAAATTTCTTGAATCTGAGGATTTTGTAAATAATTTGTATGAATATAATTTCTATTCTTTAGTTAACTGGTATAATAAAGAAGTTAAGAAAAATAAGATATATTTCATTTTTCTCAAAGGTTTGTTGAATGCAATTGATCATTTGTCATCTAGTGGGGAGAAGAATATTCTCATTTTGCCGGGTATACTAGATGGTTTGACTAGAATTCTCTCACAAACGAGAGAGCTTCAGTCTCGGGCATTAGAAACTTATGGAAATGCTATAATCAAAGCCCCAACAGGATATGGAAAAACTGAAGCTTCTCTCTTGTGGGCTCACAGAAATATGGATCAAGGTTATTCTAATAGATTATTTTACGTATTGCCCTATAAGACCAGTATAAATGCAATGTATGAAAGATTTTCACGAAAATATTTTCAAGAAAAGAATATCGTCGGTATGTATCACAGTTCTTCAGATTATTACTACTATATGCATAATGAAGATTATAGGAAACTAAAAAATCTTTATAGAAAGATATACCTACCGGCTAAAATATCTACTCCTTTCCAGATAATGAAAGGTATTTTTGGGGTAGGATACTATGAAATGGAATTCTCTGAACTTTCTAATTCCGTAATGATTCTAGATGAAATCCACGCATATGAGGATAATATTACGGGAATTCTTTTGGGGATGTTGGAAGTATTAACAAATGAGTATGGATCTAAAACGCTGATTATGTCAGCTACCTTACCATCTTTTATAGAAGAATTATTTGTTGAAACCTTAAATCCAAAAAAACTAACAATTAAAGACCAAGAGCTAGATACTTTTAATCGGCATAGGATTGAGATCATTGAAGGGGACATATTTAATGCCATTGATTCCATTGGGAAGGTCTTGGGCAGTTGTGGCAAACCTATACTTATTGTATGCAATACTGTTGATAGGGCAATTGAAGTATATAACAAATTGAAGGACAAATATTGTTCTTTGTTGATTCATGGAAGATTCTGTCATTTAGATCGGCAGAAGATTGAGGAAGAACTAAAAAATAATTTCAATAATTATGAGATTGTAGTTGCAACTCAAGTCATTGAAGTTTCTTTAGATCTAAGTTTTAGTACAATTATAACGGAGCCTGCCCCTTTAGATGCATTAATTCAAAGATTCGGTAGGGTAAACAGACAAGGTTGGCAATCAAAACAAATTAAACCAATTAATATCTTAACAAAAGGCTCTACTAAAGATCATTACGTTTACGAAAAAAAATTAGTTGATAACTCTCTAAGCCAATTGATGGATATAAATGGAGGGATACTAAGAGAATCAAAAATACAAGAGTTAATGGATAATGTCTATGTGGATTTTGTTGATGAATCTTGTGAGAATATCACATTTGCAAAAGATAATACACTTGAAATATACAAGGATTTAGAGCCAATGAAAAAAAGCAATAGTGAAGAGGAGTTCTATAATTTATTTAAGGCATTTGAAGTCATTCCTTCAATATTCCATGAAGACGTAAACAAAGCTATTTTAGAAGGAAGATATATGGACATCTATAGATACAAAGTCCCTCTTTCATTTTCTAAATATTATGCCATTTCTAAGAAGTATGGAGATTGTTTTTTCAAGGACGAGACAATTGATTCCAGGCCAAACATAATTTTTACGAATCTTTGTTACACCAATGAATTTGGTTTGTTAACAGATAGTTTTAATAGAGATCCTAAAGAGTACATATTTTGATTTTAATAATCAGGGTAGTAGGTGAATGAGATAGATAGTAACATTACAGGAACACAAATAAACTATTTCTTTATTTGTAAAACCAAACTCTGGCTTTTCTCAAAATTTCAAACAATGGAACATTCCTCTGACGTTGTTAAGGATGGAAAAATTATACATGAATCAGTTCATAAAAGAATGATTAAAGAAGTAAATTTACCGGGGATGAAAATAGATTTAATCCAAAAGAAAGATGATTTAGTAATATACGAAGTTAAGAAATCAAAGAGAATGGAAAAAGCTTCAATTTATCAATTACTATTCTATCTTTATAAATTAAAAGAAATGGAAATTATTGCAAAAGGAATTTTAGATTATCCCCTCATTAGAAAAACTGAAGAGATAATCCTAACTGAAGAAAAAGAGAGGGAGTTAGAAGAGATCTCAAATGAAATAATTCTAATTATTGAGGGCTCTATGCCACCACCGGAAAAAAAATCATATTGTAGTAAATGTAGTTATTACGATTTTTGTTGGGTGTAATTATGAAACAAGATTTTTATTTATTAAAAAATGGGGTTCTAAGTAGAAAGGAAAATACAGTATATTTCTATTCTGAAAAGGAGAGACATATCTTGCCAATTAATACGATATCTTCAATATATTGCTACGGCAGAGTTACTTTTACATCAGGAGTTGTTTCCTATTTATCAAAGAAAGGTGTTCCAATCCATTTTTTTAATTATTATGGTTACTATGAGGGTACTTACTACCCCCGAGAATACTTGTTATCTGGAGAAACTATAGTAAGGCAGGCGGAACACTACTTAGACAAAGAAAAAAGAATGTTTCTTGCTAAAGAGATATTAAGCGGAGGGATATATAATATTAAGAAAAATCTTTCATACTATAAAGCGAACGAAGAACTTGAATCTATAAAAAAATGGGAAGAAAAAATTCAAGATACAAATACTATTAGTGAACTAATGAGTGTAGAGGGAAATATACGAAATATTTACTATCAATCATTTAATAAAATACTCCCTGAGGACTTTAATTTTGAAAAAAGAACTAGAAGACCCCCTAAAAACATGGTAAATGCATTAATTTCTTTTTCAAATTCCCTGATGTACTCAACTGTTTTAACAGAAATATATAATACTCAGTTAAATCCAACTATTTCATACCTTCATGAACCTTTTAAGAGAAGATTTTCTTTAAGTTTGGATTTAAGTGAAATTTTCAAACCATTTATTGGCGATAGAGTGGTGTTTAAACTTTTGAATAAAAGAATAATTTCTAAAGATGATTTTGATAAAGATTTAAACTATTGCCTTCTAAAAGATTCTGGGAGAAGATTATTTTTGCAACACTATAATGAACGCCTGGATAAAACGATTAAACATCGTACTTTAGATAGAGATGTTTCATACAAACACATTATAAAATTAGAATGCTATAAACTGATAAAACATGTTAGTGGATTAAAGAATTACGAATCATTTAGGATCTGGTGGTAGTGTATATCATTTTAGTATACGATGTATCTGTTGAAAGAGTAAATAAAGTAAAAAGTTATCTAAGACAACATCTAAACTGGGTTCAAAATTCTGTATTTGAGGGAGAGATCACAGATTCAAAACTTCGAGAATTAAAAAATGGATTGAATGAAATTATAAAAAAAGATAAAGACAATATCATAATATATATTTCAAAAAGTGACAAATTTTTAATAAGAGAAATGATTGGAACTCCTAAATCTGATTTATCAAATATTCTCTAATCGTGGATCTTTATATATGAGATACAAGTTCTGATATCCAAGATAACTTTTATAAAATAGAAGAATTATAAGGCCTGTAATGGTGAAAAAGGCCATTTTTTGGGCCTGTTAGAATAAGACTATTATAGGATTGAAATCATAGATTCTTGCAGCGCCCATCTTGTGGATGGCGGTTAGAATAAGACTATTATAGGATTGAAATGAACAAAGCCGGCAAGATGATCATCTCAAAGAAGCCGTTAGAATAAGACTATTATAGGATTGAAATATTGCAAAAAGAACTGTTTGATGCAGTTGCAACTCACGTTAGAATAAGACTATTATAGGATTGAAATAGCAACAACCGAAAGAGAAGGAATCTTTAAATCAGTGTTAGAATAAGACTATTATAGGATTGAAATACTGGTAGCAACACGGCAAACTCATCGGCTACTTTCAGTTAGAATAAGACTATTATAGGATTGAAATATCGGCTATACCGGTCTCAAAAAGAAGATCAACATAGTTAGAATAAGACTATTATAGGATTGAAATTCATCAATAAGATCTTTAATGGCAAGTTCTATTTCAAGTTAGAATAAGACTATTATAGGATTGAAATTTATACCACTCATAGATATTGCACTTGCTAACGGCGTTAGAATAAGACTATTATAGGATTGAAATATAATATGCAATTATTCAGTTAATTTTAAGGCGCAAGTTAGAATAAGACTATTATAGGATTGAAATTGAAATGGTACAGCTTTCCATCGAGCAATCAAAATTTGTTAGAATAAGACTATTATAGGATTGAAATCTGCTTCATTTGACAAGCAGCTTGGCAGCAACGGCTAGTTAGAATAAGACTATTATAGGATTGAAATAGGAAAAGCAAAAAGGGCCTGGAGGACTTTTATTGAAGTTAGAATAAGACTATTATAGGATTGAAATGAACAATGCTAATGAGACACAAGTTTTCTGCAACCAGTTAGAATAAGACTATTATAGGATTGAAATAAGGGTAATTATCCTCAAAACCCTTTGCGGTAAATTCGTTAGAATAAGACTATTATAGGATTGAAATGGCTGAAAAGCCTAAAAAGTAAATGCATTTTTATTTTGTTAGAATAAGACTATTATAGGATTGAAATGGGTACGACTTCGGAGAGCTTTTGCGATAGGTAGGCGTTAGAATAAGACTATTATAGGATTGAAATTGAACACCTTATCGACTACAGTTTTAGAATTGTTGGTTAGAATAAGACTATTATAGGATTGAAATGCTCATAGGGGGGACGTCTGTAAGGTAGCAAAGGTAAGTTAGAATAAGACTATTATAGGATTGAAATAAGCCTTATGCAATCTTCCCGGATATCGGGGTGGGGTTAGAATAAGACTATTATAGGATTGAAATGCTTTTTCGCTAGTTAAATGGATCCTCTCTTAATCCGTTAGAATAAGACTATTATAGGATTGAAATGTTCTCCGACTCACAGATAATCAAATTCATAAGAGGGAGTTAGAATAAGACTATTATAGGATTGAAATGTGCTCAGAGGTCATGAGGTAATGGTACATTATTTAGTTAGAATAAGACTATTATAGGATTGAAATATAAAATAGGCTACAAGTGGGATTTCAGAGGATTCGTTAGAATAAGACTATTATAGGATTGAAATATCCTTTTTTCATGTTGGGACCAAATTAAAACAACAAAGGTTAGAATAAGACTATTATAGGATTGAAATATATCAGAATACGGTATAGACTATATAGACTATAACGTTAGAATAAGACTATTATAGGATTGAAATGCGGATAACTCATTACAAACATACGAAGTCCAATTAGTTAGAATAAGACTATTATAGGATTGAAATATGCCATCTTTCGTGCCTCCCGGAGTTATAGTCGCAGTTAGAATAAGACTATTATAGGATTGAAATACTAAAACGTTTGATAACACAAAAACAATGACAGTGTTAGAATAAGACTATTATAGGATTGAAATCAATACCCCTGGATACGGTACAAAACACAAAGGGTAGTTAGAATAAGACTATTATAGGATTGAAATTACGGTGATGTACTGCTCGCCTCTCTTGGTGACGTAGGTTAGAATAAGACTATTATAGGATTGAAATATGGATCTTCCTGGACGGCTGCAACTGGAAAATGTGCTTGTTAGAATAAGACTATTATAGGATTGAAATGGATTTATGTCACGAACATTGAAGTCCTGGAGAGCTGTTAGAATAAGACTATTATAGGATTGAAATGGTGTAAGCCCTATTGCGGTGTGAATTGTCTTACCGTTAGAATAAGACTATTATAGGATTGAAATCTAGCTGTATCGATGCATTTGATGTATGGCTAGTTAGTTAGAATAAGACTATTATAGGATTGAAATTGCTCTTTAGTGCAGCAACAATAGGGTCGTCTTCAGGAGGTTAGAATAAGACTATTATAGGATTGAAATCTAGCTGTATCGATGCATTTGATGTATGGCTAGTTAGTTAGAATAAGACTATTATAGGATTGAAATTGCTCTTTAGTGCAGCAACAATAGGGTCGTCTTCAGGAGGTTAGAATAAGACTATTATAGGATTGAAATATACACTGAGATTAGATTTTTTTATTATGCGCCCATCTTATAATCTTAC
This sequence comes from Methanofastidiosum sp., assembly GCA_035362715.1. Taxonomy (NCBI): domain Archaea; kingdom Methanobacteriati; phylum Methanobacteriota; class Candidatus Methanofastidiosia; order Candidatus Methanofastidiosales; family Candidatus Methanofastidiosaceae; genus Candidatus Methanofastidiosum; species Methanofastidiosum sp. The sequence continues at coordinate 6,967 of DAOSDU010000001.1, read as the reverse complement.
CCAATAATTTTGGGAATCAAAACCCAAAACCTTATATATGATTCTTGGATTGGTTTGGAAAGGTTGTTATAGAACGACTGAAAACGCTAAAAAAAGTTCAAAACAGTTTTTCTTATACCCTCCTTGTCCAAAGGAGGTATTTACTTGAGCGAATTTAGTCTTGTCATTAAGAATGCAAGAATCAACGATACCACTATTTCTGATATTGGTATTAATAATGGCAAAATAGAAAAAATAGGCAGATTGAATAATGGCAAAACAAACATAGATGCAAATAAAAATTATGTAATAAGTGGTTTTGTGAATTCCCACTGTCATCTTGATAAGTCAAATCTACTAGACAAGATGACAGAAGACCATCTTGGTAAGACACTTGAAGAAAACAGGCTTCTATTAAAAAAATTGAAAAGTTCTTATTCAGAATCAGACATTGAAAAAAGAGCAACTGATACAATAGAAAAGATGCTCTCAAAAGGGATAACGGCAATAAGAACACAAGTGGATGTAGATCCAACGGCCGGGGTAGTCTCGATTAGATCTCTCCTAAAATTAAGAGAAAAATACAAAGATAGAGTATACATACAGATAGCAGCTTTCCCGCAGGAAGGTGTAGTTGATGAAGCAAAAAGAGACTTAATGGAAAAAGCAATGGAACTTGGAGCAGATGTAGTTGGAGGTCTACCACTAGTTGAAGCAAAGGGAAATGAGAAAAGGCATCTTGAAATTCTTTTTGAGCTCGCAAAACAGTATAATAAGAATCTTGATATCCAGGTAGACGAAACAAATGACCCGAGAATGGCAATACTGCCAGAGGTAATAAAAAAGACGAAGGAAGAAAATTTCAATGGGAGGGTAACAGTAACTCATGCAATAGCGCTTTCAAGACTGCCAACAGAAAAGGCAAGAGAGATAATTGAACAGATGAAGGCTCTAAGGATTAATGTCATAGTTACCCCAAGTGCAAACATGATTACAAGATTTGCAGAAGTAAGTGACCTCTGGATAAGGCCATCAAACAGCATAACTAGGGTAACTGAGCTATACGACAGTGGAATAAACGTTGCAATAGGAACTGATAATGTAAGGGATATCTTCTACCCATTTGGAAACTGTAGCATGATAAGAGAGCTTCACATGCTGGTATCTGCAACAAGGATGACCACAAGAGATTACATAGATGGGGCCATATCAATGGCAACAACAAACGGCGCAAAACTTCTGGGATTAAATTACGGAATAGAAGAAGGAAGACAAGCTGACATAATAATCACAGACGGCAAGTCAAAACTTGATATTCTAAACAGCGATGAAACAATACCCTACGTCATTAAAAATGGAAATATTCTTTCTCTTGATAAAAATAGACTTGAAAGGGGGAGTAACTGATGTCTAATATCGAATCAATAGTCAGAGATTCAATAGACATGCACTACCACATAGGGCCGGACGTTCTACCGAGAAGGGACACTGTAGAGAGCCTTCTAAAGAATGAAAAAGGAAAAATAACTGGAATAGCATTAAAGTCTCATGCATTCCCAACAATATCGGTAATAAACACAGTTGAAAAAAAATCAGAAGGCCCTTTTCTAATAGGGTCAATAACTTTGAATTACTTCATGGGAGGGTTTAATCCAAGTGCAATATACGCTTCTGCAACAATGTCAAAGGGTGCGCCAATTATCGTGTGGTTCCCCACAATACATGCGGAAAACCATCTTTTGAACAATCACAGTGAGTACGAGATACCCCCCGAGTGGGTAAAGGATCCAAAATTTAAACCTAGATTAAAATCTGAACTAAAAGCAATAAAAGTCACAGACTGGAATTATAGATTATTCGATAAATGCAATAGAGTCCTTAAGGCAATAAAAGAAAATAACGGAATTCTTGCAACAGGGCACTTGTCATGGCAGGAAAGTTATGTACTAGCAAGTGAAGCATTAAAAATGGGCATCCCTACAATCATTACTCACCCGATGCAGAGGGACATCAAAATGCCCATAGATGTCCAGAAGGAGCTTGCCGGAAAAGGAGCATACATTGAGCACTGTTACATCATGTGGCTAGACAGAGACCATCCGGAAGACTATCCCCTCAAAACAATAAAGGAAGATATTGAAGAAGTTGGGTATGAGCAATGTATCATATCTTCTGATGCAGGGCAGGTGAGAAATCCATCTTCAAGTGAATGTCTTGAGACCTACATGAACTTGCTAAACAATGAAGGTATATCAGAGAATGCTTTAGCTACAATGGCAGTGACAAACCCAAGAAAGATTCTAGGGATGGAGATAAAATGATTGACATTTCCGCAGATATCTCGGGGGTTCATTTCGATAGTTGCATAATGAACGCATCAGGGCCACTAGATACAACTTTAGAAGAATTGACAGACATCGCAACTTCTTCTGCCGGCGGAATTGTAATGAAGTCATGCACAGTTGAAGTGCGCGAGGGAAATCCCGAGCCAAGGTATGTTGATGTTGAATGGGGGTCAATTAATTCAATGGGGTTACCAAATCTTGGGTACAAGTACTATAATGAGATAACTCCTAAGTTAAAATCCTACGGTAAGCCATTAATAGCAAGCATAGCCGGTGCAGAAAGCCAGGAGTACAAAAAAATAGTTGAGTCATTTAACACTTCCAATGTGGATATCTTAGAGATTAATCTATCATGCCCTAATGTTGTTGGAAGGCCACAGATAGGATATGACTTTGAAATGTCTGAAGAGATAATGGGTGTAGTGGGTGATGTTTCTGATAAGCCGTGGGGTGTCAAACTCCCGCCATACTTTGATTTTGTTCATTTTGAGGAGATGGCTTCGATTCTTAATAATTCCAAAATCTCTTTTATAGTTAGCATTAATTCAATTGGAAATGCCCTTTTCATAGACTGGGAAACTGAGAAAGTTCTAATAAAGCCAAAAGGTGGATTTGGCGGTCTTGGAGGGAAATATATCAAACCGACAGCCCTTGCAAACGTCAGGAAGTTCCACGAACTTCTGGATAAAAGTATCAAAATTGTAGGGGTAGGCGGGGTATACAGCGGCATTGATGCATTTGAATTTATCCTATCAGGCGCTACTTTGCTGCAACTTGGGACCTCTTTCGCACAGGAAGGGCCGCAAATATTTGAGAGGGTAACAAGAGAGCTTAAAGCGATAATGGAAAAGAAAGGCTACAAATCTCTAGAAGATTTTAGAGGGAAACTAAAGGTGATGAATTGAAAGCGCTCTATGACATACTTTTCATAACGAAAAGCATTCACATAGATGCAGAAAATCCCTTCACCTTTTCTTCAGGGATAAAGAGCCCAATTTACTGCGACACAAGACGGCTGATATCTTATCCAAAGGAGAGAAAAATGATAATATCGGGATTCTTAGATAAAATAAATGGCATGAATATTGAATCTGTGATCGGTGTTGCAACAGGTGGCATCTCATGGGGTGCGTGGCTCTCTGATAAACTTGATGTGCCATTTGCGTACATTAGATCTTCCCACAAGGACTATGGGAAAAAACAGAGCATTGAAGGAAACATTGATTTTAATAAAAATATACTTGTTATAGAAGATGTTGTTTCAACAGGTGGATCCCTTGGAAGGGCGATCAATTTACTGAAAGAGTCTTCTGCAAAATCCTTGAATGCTTGTTCTATATTCTCTTACCAATTTCCTGAATCTATAAAATTATTCCAAGAGCTAGATGTTCCGTTTCAAAGTCTTTTGACACTTGATGGATTACTTGAATATGAATCAGATAAACTTGGGCATAATAAGAAAGAAATAGAGATCTGGAAAAAGAATCCAAGGGAGTGGCGAAGTTAATGATTATGGAAGAGGATGTTCGAAGGAGGATATGTCTAGCACTTGACGTTGATAATTTAGATTTAGCCAAAGAATTAGTTGAAGAGAGTTCTGAATATGTTGGGGTATATAAAATCGGGAAAGAATTATTTGTTTCCGAAGGAACTTCTTCAATCAAAATCCCACAGAGCTACGATAGGGATGTTTTTTTGGATCTTAAATTTCATGATATACCTAATACCGTGGAGGGAGCTTCAAAGGCTTTGGTCAAGCACAAAGTCAAGATGTTTACAATTCACTCGATGGGCGGAAAAGAGATGATCCAGGCTTCAGTTAAAGGTGTCAATAGCGGTGTCAAGTATTATGGGAATATCAGGCCAAATATTTTGGGCGTAACAGTTCTTACAAGCCATGATGAAAAATCGTTGAAAGATATTCTAATCGATAAGCCTCTTGATTCCGCCTTAGTGCAATATGCAAAAATGGCATCAGAAAATGGGTGTGACGGACTAGTTTGCTCCCCCAACGATATTAATATTATTAGGTCACATCTTGATAAAGAAATGATCTATGTAACTCCTGGAGTAAGATTAAGAGACGATAAAGTTTCTGATCAAAAAAGGACATGCACTCCAGAAGAAGCAATTGTCAATGGCTCATCAGTTATTGTTGTTGGCAGAAGCATATTGAATTCAGACAATAGAACTGAAATACTAAAGAAGATATACAAAGAAGTGGAAAAAGGGTTGAAGGCAAGTAAATGCTGAGTTATAATCAAATTAAAGAGAAATCATTATAAATTAATCTTAGTCTCTTATTGTATAGCCTTCTATATGTGATTATCATGAAATTTAGATTAAGTAAAACATTCAAATTTGATGCAGCGCACAAATTAGTCGATTATGACGGTGCATGTGCTAATCTTCATGGTCACACGTACAAATTGATCGTTACAGTGGAAGGTACTCCAGATAAAACTGGGATGGTCATGGATCTTTTCGATTTAAAGAAAATAGTCACTGAAAAAATAGTAAGTAAGATGGATCATTGTTTTTTGAATGATTTATACACCCAACCAACAGTAGAGAATATGGCAAAGGATATTTTCTTAAAACTTGAAAAGGAATTTGAAAAAACTAAAGTTAAGCTTTTTTCTATAAGACTATATGAAGGTGAAGGCTCTTACGTAGAGGTCTTCCAATGAAAAATCTCTTAGTTTCTGAGATATTTGTCTCATTCAACGGAGAGGGATTAGAAATTGGCAAGCCTACTATATTTTTAAGACTCTCTGGATGCAATCTCGACTGCAGTTGGTGTGATACTAAATATGCCAACTATAATGCAGTTGAAAAAAGTACTGAAGAAATAATAGAAGAAATTGATAAATTAAACAATCATATTAATTCTGTTCTAATTACTGGGGGGGAACCTTTGCTCCAAGATATAGGAGAAATTGTTGATAAACTTCACAAAAAAAATTACTACCTAGGTATTGAAACAAACGGTTCATTCTATGATGACGTTTTATTGAAAACTGATTTCATAAGTGTTGATATTAAGACTCCAAGCAGCAATAACGAAACAAATGATTTAGATATTTTCAAAAAGATTGTAAATGCTATAAAAAAAAGAAATGGCCAGATGAAGGCCGTAATCGCCGATAGAATTGATTATGATTTTTTAAAGAAATTTATTGAGGAAAACTCTTTTAACGTTCCTCTTATTATCCAACCTTGTTGGGGCAAACTTAATTATAAAGAGTTATGTGAAATGTATCTTACAAATCCGATAAATCACAATAATATCAGAGTAGTGCTTCAGATACATAAATTGGGGGATATCAAATGATTAATACTCAAGATGAGTCGCCAAAACATCAACTAAAGCTTGAAAGAGTTGGAATTAAAAATCTAAAAACTCTTATCAAGATAGACAGAAATAACAAAGAATTTCGCCATATACCAAAGATCAATATTTTTATGGATCTAGATCAGGACAAAAAAGGAGTTCATATGAGTAGATTCATCGAGAGTATTACAGAGATCTTAGAAGATGAAGTGAGAGATAATCACAAATCCCTTGAACAAATAGGGAAGCACATACTTGAAAAATTGAAGGTTAAACACAGTTATGTAAGTGCTGAAATTGAATTTGAATCTGAAATACCCATTTATGAAAAAACACCTGTAAGTAAGAAAGATACAATTGAGATACACGATGTCAAAGTAAGACTAAAAAATAACAATGGCACATGGATAAAAATATTAGAAGCCAGTGTTGTAGGAAATACTGCGTGTCCCCATGCGTTGGCCGTTAATAAGAAGGGAACACATATACAAAGAGCTGTTGGAAATTTAAAGATTGAAACAGATTTTGACAATGATATTGACCTTGAAGAGATGATTGAAACTGTTGAAAATTCATTTTCGGCAAGAGTCTTTACTTTATTAAAAACTGAGGATGAGTCATTTGTTGTAGATAAAATGCATACAAACCCACTTTTCGTCGAGGATGTTTGCAGAAATATGTTATCTCTCGCCTCTTCTAAATTTAATAAATCAAAAATACACGCAGAATGCTTAAGCTATGAATCAATACACAGACATGATGTTTTTGCTGAGGGGGTCATAGAAACATGAAAACTGCTGTTGTATTGCTTAGTGGAGGAATGGATTCTGCTGTTTGCGCTGCAATAGCAAAAAAAGATGGGTATAATATTTACGTTATTCATGTTGATTACGGGCAGAGGACAAATAAGAAAGAGTATAACTGCGCAAAAGATATTTCCTCATTTTATAATGCCCTGGATTTCAAAGTTATTAATCTTGATTTCTTAAAAGAGATAGGGGGCAGTGGACTAACTGATAAGTCTATTGATCTACCAAAAGCAGAAACTATAGGAATACCGCCAAGTTACGTTCCTTTCAGAAATTCCATCCTGCTTTCTTTAGCCACAGCATGGGCAGAAGTAGTTGGTGCAGAAGCTATTTACTATGGGGCAAATTCAATAGATTTCTCAGGATATCCCGATTGCAGACCTCTTTTCTTTGAGGCTTTTCAAGAACTAATTGATGCCGGGACAAAGGACCATACAAATATTAAACTTAAAACACCCCTTGCATACATGTCTAAAGGAGATATAGTAAAGAAAGGTATT